>WUAJ01000198.1 GCA_009827215.1 Phycisphaeraceae bacterium | reverse complement strand
CATCCGCACCACACTCAACGCGTGGCGCTACACAGAACGGCTCATCGAACAGCTCGATCCGACTTACGATCCGAACGATTCTGATTTTTAATCAACAACTCTTGAATACCTGAGCTAATGCGCTCGGCAAGCATTCGCATTCCAGATCAAAAACCAGAGCTGCGATCTGTTCAACAGAGTCGTCAGTGGATACTGGACAGCGACGCTGCTCAATGATCTTCCCCTGATCAAACTCATCGTCCGCGAAGTGGACCGTGCATCCTGTCTCTGCGATCTCACCCCGGCGAGCGGCTTCAAGGACGGCGCGATGGACATGCATACCGTGCATGCCCTTGCCACCAAAGTCTGGGAGCAGCGCCGGGTGAATATTGATCACGCGTCCGCGCACACGATCGGTGATCGGAACGAGCTTGAGGTATCCCGCGAGGACGACCCAGTCGATCGAGTATTCATCACATATTCGATCAAGCTCATCCGCATTGATCCCACCATCGCAAACCATCGCGGGCAATCCCACGGCTTTCGCCTTCTCAACACCAAGACACTCACGCGATCCAACGACCACAGCGATTTTCGCATCGAGCTGGCCCCGATCGATGTGTTCGATCAGATTGTCTAGCGTCCTGCCGCTCCCGGAGAGCAGCACCGCGAGATTCGCTCTGGCGCGATTGCTCATATCAGGTCAATCCGGACTTGCTGCTGCACTCGCCCGGACGCTCGGCACATTCGCGGAACGGGAAGGGTTTGCCGTCACGCATACCGACGAGTGTCATATTCGCGGTCGTTACATGCACAATTTCATGCGTATGGAAGCGCTCGGCGCTGACTTCAATTCGTACATCCAAGCTCGTTCGTCCGAGCCGAGTCGTGTAGGTGTAGTAGTTAACGATGTCCCCGACATGGACCGGCGCGTGGAACTCGACACGATCCACCGCCGCGGTGACCCACGCCATGTCCGCGTGTCGACGCGCTTCGACGAACCCCGCTTGGTCGATATAGCTCAGGATGATTCCACCGAAGATTGTGCCGTAGGGATTGGTCTCGCGTGGCATCGCGACGACGCGCATCGCGACGATGGGGTCGGTCAACGCCGCTTCGGGTTTGGCATGGTCGCGTTCAAAGGTCATCGGGACTCCAAGAGATTGTTATGCGTTCAGTTGCTCATCGTGGTACTTGCTGAGTCGCTCGAACACCGCTCTCGGGACATAGCGTTCAACCACCGGCTCCCAGCCGCTGGGACCGATCATGCCTTTGACAAAGCTCGAACTCAGCTCACACAACGCGCGAGGAGGCATGAGAAACACAGTCGTCAGGTCCGGATTCAGATCCGAGTTCACATAGCGCATCCCTCGTTCGTACTGGTAGTCGTCTTCATGACGAATCCCACGAATGACGAATCGTGCGTCCACACGCTTCGCATAATGTGCGAGAAACTCGTTCTGGATCGAAGCGACTTTGACATTGTCGTGGCGATCCGCGATTTCTTGGAGCCAGCCGAGCCGTTCCTCGATGTCGAAGGTGTATTCCTTTTCTGGGTGCTTCGCGACCGCGACGATGAGCTCATCAAAGAGGGAAGCGCCCTGCTCGATCATCCACACATGCCCATTGGTCGGAGGATCAAAGCTCCCCGCGTAGACCGCACGCCCGTTCATACCGCGGCCCCATGATTCTGCACCGCGTTCACCGCACTCGTAAAGATGCTCAATCCCGGAGTCGGTCCCGATTTGGTCTGAGCATCCAATCGCGTCGCGTAGGGATGACGGTTCCAGTCCAGCATCCGCTCAGGGTGGGGCATCAGTCCGAAGACAAGTCCGCTCGGATCGCAGACTCCCGCGATGCGATCGTGGGAGCCGTTGATGTTGGTCTGGTAGCGGAGGGCGATCAGGTTCGGATCGATCTGGTAGCTGTCCTCAAGCACGAGACGTCCCTCGGCGTGTGCGTAGGGGAATCGGCAGATTTCTGGATCATCAAAGCTTGCAAGCTCCTGCGTCCACACGCAAGGTGAGCTCGGATTGATCTCCATCACGGCCCAGTCGTCGATAAACCGCCCGTGCTCGTTCTGGCACAGCGCGATCGACGGATTCTCCGTATCGCCGGGCAGCAGTCCGAGCTGGACGAGGACCTGGAACCCATTACAGATCCCGATGATCGGAACCCCACGATCCCGAGCGGCTCGGAGCTGCGGGAGCAGGTGCTGACGAGCGTGCATCGCTTTGATGCGTCCCGAAGCGATGTCGTCGCCGTAGGAGAAACCACCAGGGAATCCGATGAGATCGAAGGATTCGAGGATGGTTGGGTCCTCGCAGAGCACATCGAGATGGATGGAAGTGGGGGTCGCGCCCGCCATCTGGAACGCACGCACGAGCTCAGCTTCGCAGTTCGTGCCGGCGGTACGGATGACGAGGGCCCGAGGAGTATTGTCGTGGGTGGTCATACCTGATCGTAGGTCGGAAATCGGGCGTATGATCGGATGGGCCGACCCGAAGGACACTCCAGTTTGGAGCGGGTCGGCTTTGTTTGAATCTCCGCATGTCGAGCTGAAAGGACCTCTCCCATGCCCGCTGTATTCCCATTTCGTGCAGTTCAATACAACAACGGCTCTGGAGATGTCTCAGGAGTGATCGCGCCCCCGTACGACGTGCTCGACGCGTCCCAGAAGCAAGCGATGCTCGACGCTGATCCCAACAACATCGTCGGGATCGATCTGCCCCATGTTCCCGCGAAGGAGCTGGGGCCCAAGGAAGCGTACGAAGCATCCGCGGCGTCCTACCGCTCGATGCTCGAATCCGGAACCCTCTCGCAGCGCCAGACCCCAGCGATGTTCGCGTACCGTCAGACCTTCGAGTTCGAGGGACAGACCTTCGAGCGCTGCGGCATGGTCGCGACCGTCGAGACCGTCCCCTTCGGAGATCGTGAAGGCGGCGGGATCCTCGCGCACGAGCAGACCTTCGGAGGTCCAAAGGAAGACCGCAAGGCGCTGATGGAAGCAACCCAGTGCCAGACCTCCCCGATCTTCGGACTCCATCCCGATGAAGACGGCGAAGCGACCAAGATCGTCCGCGAAGTCACGGCGTCCCGCGATCCCGACATGACCGCGCAGATGAGCGACGGCGTCAAGCAAGAGATCTGGGCCGTCGAGGACGACGCGACCCTCAGCGCGTACACCGCGGCCCTCGCAGGCGAAGACATCTTCGTTGCCGATGGTCACCACCGATACAACACCGCACTCAACTACCTCGAAGCACTGGGAGATGTCCCAGCGGACCATCCCGCTCGTAGAACCATGATGGTGCTCGTGTCCATGAACGATCCGGGACTCGCGATCGGACCGACCCACCGCGTCCTCGGAGGCATGGCGGACTACGACATCGACGCGTTCCAGCAAGCGAGCGCCGGACTCCTCAACATCGAAGCGATCGAGAACACCCCATCGACCTTCCTGGCGCAGATGAACGTCCTCGCCGAGCGTGAGAAAACCAATATCTTCGGGATCTACGACTACGCGACCGGACTCTGTTTCGCCGCGTGGCCCGCGATGAGCGATCCGCTCGAAGACAAGTTCCCAGACCAATCCCAAGCTTGGCGCAGCCTGGACGTCGCGATCATCCAGCACCTGATCGTCGACGAAATCTGCTCCCCAGAACTCAACAACGGCGAGCCGGTCAAATGGGCCTTCCCGCACTCGATCGACGAGGTCCTCGCGCTGGGACGCGGCGAAGAGACCGGCAGCTCAATCGCCGGCGGCGGCAAACCCCAACTCGCGATCATCGTGCGTCCCACCCCACTGGAAGCCGTGCGCGATATTTCGAGAGCGGGTGAGCTGATGCCGCAGAAGAGCACCTTCTTCTACCCGAAGCTCGCGACGGGGTTGTGGTTGAATCCGTTGAGCTAACAATTTTACACACCTGTAAAACAAACAACACCCGGGGTGTGTTGGCCCGGGTGCTGTGAGAAATTGAATCAGGTGTGTGGCTGATTCATGAAAGGGAGTTGATTGAAGATAGAACGCTTCGATCAACCCTTCCATTCAGACATCATCAAGAATGCGCCGCGTGATTCACGCGTTCCAAACACTGCGCGCAAGTGCTGGTTTTGCGAGGTTTACAACGCGTTGTATTTGATGCGCGCAAGTGTGAAAGAATTGTCAACGAAGAGATTTCGTTTGCCTTCTTCCGTTTCGTTGTTCATGGGTTCAAAACACGATCTCAGAAGTCGAGTTTCTTCGCAAACGGCGAGTCGGAATCTTCCGTCCAGCCGCGTGCGCGTGAGGGGTTCTCGACGAGCGTGCCGTCGGGTGTGTGGACGACCATTTCCGCGCCGCTGGCGCGGAGCTGCGCGAGCTGGCGCGATCCGATCTTGGTCCGCAGATTCACAAACTGATCGACATACTCGCGATCGAGCACCTCGGTCCGGTTCTCGATCGTGTGGATTGTCTTGGAATCACTCAGCGGCACTGTGATCACAAGCTCCGCGATCGGACCGATGGAGTGCCGCTTGACGCGAGCAAT
>WUAJ01000197.1 GCA_009827215.1 Phycisphaeraceae bacterium | reverse complement strand
GCTCGGCCTGAAACACTTTATTGCGGGGAGCACTCCACTGAACCTAAGGAACACACCTCAGGCAAACAATGGCCTTGGGCGACTCCCCGCGGAGCCCCAGGCCCGATTCGTACAAAGACTCACGCGTGAGCAGGAGCTCCCGCATGACCAGATTCATGATCGTGATCGCCGTGGTGCTCAAGGAGCGAGATAAACACGGTTGTCAGGAACATAAACACAAATGCTTGCAAGAACGCGACGAACAACTCAAGGAAGTAGATCGCGATCACACCAAGAGAAGATAAAATTCCAACAGGGAGACCAATCACAACACTGTCGCTCTGAAAGAACCCGTCGGCCGCAAAGCCAAGCAGCACCGCCACGAGAATGTGTCCGGCAGTCATGTTTGCGAACAAACGAATTGCAAGGGCTATCGGTTTGATGAATGTGCCTGCAAACTCAATGATGAAAATCAAACAAATAACAGGCAAGAAGGGGATACTAAACTTCAGGCCACCGGTCATATGACCAAAGTAATCCTTGAGCCCCATCTCTTTGACTCCTGCAGCATTGATAACCACTGCAGATACGATTGCCAAAGCTCCAGTCACCCAAATACTCTGAGTGGCGGTTCCGCCGATGAATGCCTTGTGTTCTGCAACGCTCTCAGGGGCAAACTTACCGGCGATCACATTGTTCAGATCAAGCAGCGGAATCAATCCGAGCAAGTTATTCACAAGAATGAAGAAAAACAATGTCCATAGGAAGGGCATAAAAGTACTGGTCCGCTTACCGATGAGCGGGCGGACGGTGTTCTCACGGAGGTAGCCGCAGATCACTTCAATCATGTGTGCAAAGCGATTGCCGGTGACCCAGCGAGCGTGTCCTTCGGACTCTTGACCCGTTGAGACTGCTTTGGCTACGAACAAACCACCAAACAGCAAGATTGCGGCGCTGATCAGCATGTTGGTCTGAGCACTGGACCAGATCCACCAGCCGTCTTCATTGACCACTGTTGCATGGTTGATCACGTGCTGTACAGGATTCCCTGCCGCAAGAGTTACGCTCGACATCATGCTTGACCCTCCGGAGCGAGCTGTTCATTGCTCGGCTCCATGGTTGCATTGGTATGGTTCTTCACCAAAGACATCACTGTGACGACATCGAGTGCAAGCACAACAAGCACCGATGCGAGCAATGTCAATACAAAAATTTCTTTGACGGGCTCGACCATGAGGTACAAACCGAGTCCGATGGCTCCGACTATTCCAGCACGGATCATTGTTCCGACAAGAACTGGGATGCCCCAAACCCCTGCGGGACGAGGTGGGAGCCCGTTGAGTAACATCAGCGTTGCGAGCACGCCGGCGAGTGTCGCAGGAATGGTGAGCAGACCAGCGGTCATATCCCCGCCACGGATGATCCCGATGGAGCCTCCACCGATCCCGATCATGACGCACGCGAGCACGCTGAGTCCCGCCATTTTCAGGATCGGGAGACGCACAGCATCTTGATTGGTTGAGGTGTTCTGGTCGCTCATGGAGTCCATGCTCGAAAGCTGGTTCAAAGTTCGGTTCCGGTACCCAACAGGGGGGCAGAAGGATAGCGTTCGTGTGCCCAATCGGCGAGTCTGAAGACCATATTTCAGACGATTCTTCCGCGTTTCTGACAACATTCTGAGCACATTCGGATCTGCTCCCAGTCCTGCTCGGCTGTGATTACACACGGCTCAGGTATCTGGATCGCCGTCAGTGCGTTTGGACGAGCGGATCTGCTCGTTATTGAGCCTCATCGCTTCCTTGATAAACAGGTAGAACCCGCCCACGAGCCCGATGAGGGAGAGCGTGATGGTCCAGAGCTTCCCACTATCCGCGGCTCCGTCAATCAGATACCCCACAACCCCCATCCCAATCAAGCCATAGACGGGATTCAGCGCAATTGACCAAGCCTTGGCTTGTCGATAGCGATTGGACCGCTCCTCTTCAGGACTCGGAGGATGGTACTTGGACACCTCATCGTCTTGGATCCGAAGTTCTTCCGGGATTTCTGGGGGAGTGACCATGATTTCACCCAGTTAGCCTTGCACCTGACGGAATGCCCAAGTCCGCGCGTGCTCCGCGGCTTCCTTGATCTTTCCGACATCGGTCCCTGAACCCTGAGCCGCGTTTGGACGACCGCCGCCCTTGCCGCCCATCACAGAAGTCGTCTCGCGGATCCAGTCCCCGGCTTTGAGACCTCGACCGATCATCAACTCACTGACCGACGCCATCACCGCGACGCGACCAGAATCCGCATCGGGAGACAGGACCATCACCGCTTTATTCGGGACGGCCTTCTGAATCGTGCTGACCGCGGTCTCGAGCGCCTTGCGATCTGATCCCAGATCGAGCGTCGCGATGACGATGTCCTCGCTCGTGCCCTGCGCCGCCGATGCGATGCCTTGTGCGAGTTCTTGAGCGGCTGCGGCTTTCTCAGCTGCTGCGGCTTTGGACGCTTCCTTGAGTTTCTTGGCGACCCCGCCGAGCGATGCACGCAGCGATGCCTTGCGAGCTGCGGGGAGCTCGAGCGCGTCGATCTCGTTGCTGACCTCCTGGAACGCGTCCTTGAGCTTCGTGAACGGCAGCGCATCGAGCGCGTCCACACGCTTGGCGAGTTCATCCGCTTTCGCGCATGATTCGACCGCCGCGTCTCCAGTCAGCGCCGAGATCCGACGGATGCCCTTCGCGATGCCTTCCTCGACTGTGAGCGCGAACTTCTTCGCGGTTCCTGTGGTTTCCAAGTGCGTCCCGCCGCAGAACTCGATCGATGCGGATTTCCATGCGTCGTTGCTCGGATTCCCGATGAGCTGATCGACCTCGATCCCGATCGAGACCACACGTACCGGATCGGGATAGGTCTCATCAAACACAGCACGCAGTCCCGCGATGTCCTGCGCCTGTTTGAGCGGCGCCAGCTCCGCGTACACCGTCAGGTTCTGCTCGATCTGATGATTCACGATCGACTCGACCTGCGCGATCTCTTCCGGAGTCACCGGCGCGTTGTGCACGAAGTCGAAGCGGAGCTTCTCGTTGTTGACGAGCGAGCCGCGCTGATCGACGCTGTCTCCGAGTACTTCACGCAGCGCGAAGTTGAGCAGGTGGGTCGCGGTGTGGTTGCTCGCGATCTGCTCGCGCCGTGATGCGTTGAGGTGGCAGACGACATCGTCGCCGCAGGAGACCTTGCCCTTGCTGACGCGTCCGATGTGCAGGACATAGCCGCCAAAGCTCTTGGTGTCCTCGACCTTGAAGATCGCGCTGGTCTTGGTGCAGCGGAGCTCTCCGGTATCCGCGACCTGCCCGCCCATCTCCGCGTAGAAGTTGGTCTTGTCGAGCACGATACCGACGCGGTGCATCCCAGCGGTCGTCGTGTCCGCGTGCTCGTCGAAGTTCTTGGTGTTCCAGATCGCTTTGACTGTGCCCCGCATCTCGCGTCCGCTGAACTTGCCAGAGTCGTCGGTCGCTTTGACATTCATCGCGCCGAGCTTGGCGATCTGCTCAGCGCGGAGTTCGACAACGCGCTCGCCGTCGTCCTTCTTGCCGCCTTGTCGCGAGCGTTCCTTCGCTTCTTCCATCGCACGCTCGAATCCATCCAGATCAACCTTGAGCCCGCGTTCGTGCGCCATGATCTCGGTGAGGTCGATGGGGAAGCCGTAGGTGTCGTAGAGCTTGAACGCGTCGTCTCCGGAGACCTTTCCGCCCTCGTTGTCGAGGTCCTCGAACATCTTGATCCCGCGATCAAGCGTCTTTCCGAAGCTCTCTTCTTCATCCGCGATGATCTCGTACACACGCTTGGGATCGTTCTTGAGTTCCGGGAACGCGTCACCCAGCATCTCGACCACAGTGGGGGCGAGGTCGGTCATGAACCCCTGCGGTGCGTTGAGTTTCTGACGCCCGTAGCGAACCGCGCGACGCAAGATCCGGCGGAGCACATACCCACGCCCCTCGTTACTCGGCGCGGTGCCGTCGGTGATCGCGACGACCAATGTCCGTATGTGGTCCGCGATGACGCGGTACGCCTCGTCCACGCCTCCCTCGTCTTCAGTGCCGAGCTTACCGTTGTACGCACGAGCGCCGGTCAGCTTCTGGATCTTCGCAAACAACGGCTCAAACAGGTCCGTGTCGTAGTTGCTCCGCACATCCTTCAAGACCGACACGATGCGTTCGAGCCCCATACCTGTATCGACATGCTGTGCCGGGAGGACGCGGAGCTCGCCGCCTTCGAGACGATCGAACTGGATAAACACGTTGTTCCAGATTTCAAGCACATCGGGATCGTCCATGTTGACGAGCGATGCCGCATTGCGTCCGCCGATGCGATCGTAATGCAGCTCAGAGCAAGGTCCGCATGGACCAGTATCGCCCATCTCCCAGAAGTTGTCCTTCATGTTGCCGGGGAGGATGTGGTCTTCCGGGAGGTACTTCGCCCAAATTGCTTTGGTCTCAAGATCTGCAGGGAGGTCCTGATCGGGATTGCCCTCAAAGTAGGTAGCATAAAGACGATCGG
>WUAJ01000196.1 GCA_009827215.1 Phycisphaeraceae bacterium | reverse complement strand
CTTCCGACCGCGGTGATCCTCCGGGAGGCGGCGCATACAACTGGGAAGACGAAGACTTCGGATACGCGTGCAAGCTCGTCGAACACATCAGCGCGTTCAACGATCGGCATCGCGGCGGGAGCTTTGGAGGATTCGGAATCGGGGTCGCGGGATTCCCTGAGGGGCATCCAGGCACCGCGAATCGGCTCGATGAGATGAATCATCTTAAAGCGAAGGTCGATGCCGGTGCGGACTTCATTGTGACTCAGATGTTCTTCGAAAATCGCGATTACTACGACTTCTGCGATCGCTGCATCCTTGCGGGAATCAAAGCTCCAGTTGTTGCTGGGATCATGCCTGTCCAGTCGATCTCAGGCATGAAACGGATGGCGGATCTGGCGCTTGGGATGCGATTCCCTGCGTCGCTGCTGCGTGCCGTTCGCCGGACTGATGGCTCAGACGACGCTCTGCGGCGCGTCGGAGTCCACTGGGCAACGGAACAATGTCGTGATCTGCTCGACCACGGCGCCCAAGGGATCCACTTCTACACGCTCAACAAATCCGGCGCAACGATCGAGATCTATCGATCGCTCGGCGTGCGGGACTCGGCACAACTCGCGAGCGGCGAGATGCTGCCGTTTTAACTGCAGGCGTTGATGAGTCGCTCGAAGAGCTCCGCGCCAAGCGCGGGGTTGTCGGTGCGTTCTGGGTGCCACTGGATCGCGAGGGTGAACTCGCGGGATGGGTCGTCGAACGCTTCGATGATGCCGTCGGGAGCGGACGCGAGCACGCGATAGTCCGCGGCGTCTGACACCGCTTGCTTGTGGGATGAGTAGACAGTCCCTGACGGGAGCATGGACTCATCAACTGAACTGATCATGTGGGATTGGTTCCAGTGGGTCTCGTGCGTGTCGTGGGATTCAGGGAGGTACTGATTGAGCTTTCCCCCTCGGCAGAGCGCGAGCATCTGCATGCCGAGGCAAATACCCAGAATGGGAACATCGGGTTGTTTGTCAAGTTCTGAGATCAGGGCTGTTTCAAACGCTTGTCGTGCCGGGAGAACCTGGGTGACCTTTGCGTGGGTGGGTTCTCCGAATGATTCCATGACGGGGTCATCTCCGCCGGAGAGGATGAATCCATCGAAGCTGGAAACTAACCGATTGATGATCTCTGGATCAGCGCTGGTTGGCGGGAGGACGACTGGGATCCCTCCCGCCTCATGGACCGCGTTGGCGTATGTCATGGTCAAATACGCGGTCTCACGATCCTTGCGGATCATCAGATCTGAGGTGATCGCGATGAGGGGTCTGTTTGATGATGATTTTGTGTGCATGTTCCCTCATTGTCGGCTCCACAAGGCGTGCGTGTGGAAGATTGATCGAATAGAGTGTGTGCATGTCACTGAGGACTGTGCTCATATCGATTATTGTCGCGGGAGTGCTCGCTGGTTTGGTGCTGATTTCTCAAGCATTCTCCGGCTCTGATGATTCAACATCCTATCCAATCCGGACTATCGGGATCGACGCTGTTGCAATCAAGGAGGTCCAGATCCGTACTGAGGAGCGTGGGAATCAGCGAGCGATCCGGGATCCAGGAGGTATGGATTCTTGGATGTTGTTCCTCAAAGAAGATTCAACAGCTTGGGCCGCGGATGACGCTCGCGTGCGGACAGTGCTCCGAGCACTTGCAACGGCTTCGATCTCACCATCCGAGGATGATGAGATTGCTGACAGTGCCGGCACACTTTCGCTCACTGATCGAGATGGACTGACCACTGAGCTCCGGTTTTCATCACAAAGCACGGGTGGATTTGCTGCTGTGGAGGTCGTCATTCGAGGTCAAGACGGCATCGCGACGGATCGCTGGTTCGGACGGATCGAGCGATCCATGCGTGACTCGCTAATCGGCGAGGGTCTTGCTTCATGGCGCTCACTTGATCTTTTCCCGATGACCATCCCTGAAGTTCGCTCCGCGTTTGTGCGTGCGGGAAGCAACGAGACGACTCTGCAACGCGGCGATCGGGGTTGGCGCGTTTTGCCCTGGGAGATCGGTGCGGATTCAGCGATGGTTCAAGGGATGCTTGGGCTCACTCTGGGACTCAAAGCGACGCGGTTCTTTGACGATGCAGCGTACACAGATACCTTGACGGGTCTGGATGCCCCCCTCGCTCAGATCATGATCTCGACGCGTGAATCACTCGACTCCCCCGCTTCCATTGAGATTGGGTCAGGAGTCGATGCGAGCGGCTCCGAGGTCTTTGCACGCTACACCACTCCAGATGGAGCGATCGCGATCGTCTCAGTCCCGACTGAGGGATTGAATCGACTCACCGCTTCACCAGTCGCGTATGTTCAGCGCCAGGTCACTGGTGTAGACAAGACCCAGATTGCGAAACTTGAGATCTTTGACATCGATGATCAACTGCTGTTTGCCTCCAGTCCAGCGGCTGAATCGTGGGTCCGTGAGAGTGAAGGGATCTCAATACCGGCGACACCAAACGAGACGGATGCGATCGAACGGCTGATGCAAGTGCTGACCGATCAAGAAAGTGCTCGTATATACGAGACAGATCCAGGATTTGCAGAAGGCGTGAGCAGAGTTGGCTCCGTAGTCCTCACACTGCGTGATGGATCGGCGCTTCTCTACACAGCCGGACTTGAATCTTTTGGGGGCTCAATCCGGCTGCATCTGATGCGTGAACAACAGCAATCCGGGACATTGGTCTGGGTGATGAGCAGCAAAGAAGCTGCGGGAAGCGGTGCTTGGATCGCCGCGATGGGGTCACGGAGCTCAAACTAGATTATGCATGGACCGGATTGTTGGCTGCGATGTCCGTGCGGAGTTGCTTCCCTTTGAACTCGATCAGATCGCATGCTTTGTACGCGGCTTCGCGTGCTTGCTCGCGAGTCTTCCCGGTCGCGGTGATGCTCAATACTCGTCCGCCGTTGGTGTAGAGGTCGCCTTTCGTCATCTTAGTACCAGCGTGGTATACGGTCACTCCCGGGATCTGTTCCGCGTCATCAACGCCTGTAATCACATCGCCCTTGCGTGGATTCTCTGGGTATCCCTCAGCGGCGAGGACGATGCAGATCGCGTGATCGGATGAGAATCGGACATCGATCTTGTCGAGCTTCCCAGATGCTGTCGCAGTGAGCAACTCGATCGCATCGGATTCAAGCAGTGTGAGCAACGGCTGGCACTCGGGATCTCCGAATCGCACATTGAACTCAAGCACCTTCGGCCCACCTGGGGTCAGCATAATCCCGGCATAGAGCACACCTTTGAAATCAATTTCGTCTCGACGCAGTGCGTCCGCGGTTGGAACAAGGATTTCGGACTCGATCTGATGCGAAAGTTCATCAGTGAGCGTCCCAGAGGGGCAGAACGCGCCCATTCCCCCAGTGTTGGGTCCCTCATCGTTATTCATTAGGCGCTTGTGATCCTGACAAGGAGGCAGCACAAGAATATTCTGACCATCGAGCAACGCGAGCACAGAGACCTCGGTGCCCTGGAGTTTCTCCTCGATCAGGATCTCTTTCCCGGCGTCACCAAACGCTTTCTTGCGGAGGATCTGATCGATCGCATCGATCGCTTGATCCATCGTGCTTGGGACGATGACGCCTTTGCCCTTAGCGAGTCCCGTCGCTTTGACGACATACGGCTCATCGCGGGTCTTCATGTACTCATCGGCGTGGTCAGCGTCTTTGAATACCTTACCCTCCGCGGTTGGGATCGACGCGGCTCGCATGATCTGTTTCGCGTTTGCCTTGTCCGCTTCGAGTTGCGCGCCTCGTTGCGATGGACCAAAGATCATCCGTGACGAGCCATCGGATTTCTTTGCAAGCTTGTCCGACCAACCCTCGGCGAGTGGGTCTTCTGGACCGATCACCACGAGTTCGATGTTGTGGCTGTCGCAGAACTGGTTGAGGCGGTAGAACTTCTCGCTTTCATAATCGACATCGACTGGTTGTGCGAGTTTAGCGATGCCGGGATTGGACATCCCGGTCGCGTAGAGCGTTCCGAGCTTCGGAGATTTGGAGATCGCGAGTGCGAGTGCATGCTCGCGTCCTCCGGCGCCGACGAGGAGGATATTAATAGGGTTGTTTGATGGATCGCTGCTCATGGATGATCTTAGGCGTTTGCTGATTCTTTGGGGGCAGAAAAAAACCGGGAGATGACTCCCGGCATGGTGTGACAGAGAAATCCGAATGCTTATGGACAGCCCGCTGCGAACTCCGCGAGGTAGAGACTGACATCAAGGAAGTTCATGTCGCCATCTTCATTGTAATCTGCGCTGCGGTGCGATTGACCGAAGAGCTGCAAGAAGAGACTGACATCGAGGAAGTTGAGATCCCCGTCAGCATTCATATCTGGACGACACTCGGTTGATGGCTCAGGATAGGTTGACAGGTCGGACATGATAAAGTCCAGGTCCAGCCCATTCCCAGCAGAGAGTCCGACAATCGCATCTCCGGAATCGATGTTCTCCCATGAGATGACGATGGTGCCATCGAAGTGGAGCTCGATCTGGAAGCTGTTGTTGTTGAAAGT
>WUAJ01000195.1 GCA_009827215.1 Phycisphaeraceae bacterium | reverse complement strand
CTGGATGAGTGAAAGTCTGGTTACCAACTTCACAGGATTTGTCCCATTAGGAACAGTATTGGTGGCGCTCTTGGGAGTTGGGGTCGCGGAGAAGTCTGGATTGCTCACAACCGCCGTGCGTGCTTTGGTGCTCGGCGCACCAAAGAATCTTGTCACAGTGGTGGTGATCTTTGCAGGAATCATGAGCAACACCGCAAGTGAGATGGGTTATGTTGTCCTCATCCCGCTCGCGATGGCGATCTATCACTCGCTTGGAAGACACCCTTTAGCCGGGATGGCTGCCGCATTCGCCGGAGTATCAGGGGGGTACTCTGCGAATTTGTTGATTGGAACAGTGGACCCTCTGCTCGCAGGGATCACTGAAGAAGCCGCTCAGATTTTAGATCCCACATACGAGGTCCACCCGGCGGTGAATTGGTATTTCATGATCGCTAGTACTTTCATGATTACTCTTGTTGGTTGGTTTGTATCAGCCAAGATCGTCGAGCCGCGATTGGGGGTCTACGACGAAAGTCTCGCATCCGAAGACCTAGGAGAGCGTGCCGATCTAGAACCTGTTTCGAGCATCGAATGTAAAGGCTTGCTCTTTGCCGGATTGAGCATGATATTTGTGCTTCTCGGTGTCATCTATGTCGCCGGTCCCGGATACGAGAGTGGCTGGTTGCCAGGCTGGGGAGTCCTCCGCAATCCTGATCCAGCAGCGGTTGGCGCAGAATCGTTCCGACCACTACTACGCAGTGTGGTCCCGATTATTGTGGTCTTCTTCGTAGTCCCAGGGTTTGTCTATGGCCGAGTTGTTGGCACTATGCAAAATGATCGCGATGTCATAGACGCCATGGCCGGAGCTATGCGCAGTATGGGTCTGTATATCGTTCTGGTATTCTTCGCGGCCCAGTTTGTCGCATTCTTCAACTATTCAGGTCTTGGTCAGATCCTTGCTGTCCTGGGAGCGGATGCGATTGTCGCGATGAACCTCGACAACCCGCTTGTGTTCATCCCATTCATTCTCATGTGCTGCTTTGTCAATCTCATGCTTGGTTCAGCAAGTGCTCAGTGGGCGCTCACGGCACCGATCTTTGTACCAATGCTCATGACCATTGGATACAGCCCTGAGGTCATACAAGCCGCCTATCGAATCGGTGATTCCACAACAAACATCATCACGCCGATGATGAGTTACTTCGGACTGATCCTCGCGGTTGCTACCAAGTATCAGAAGAATCTCGGTATTGGAACAATGGTTGCAACAATGCTTCCGTACTCGATCTTCTTTCTGATTGCCTGGACGGCACTCTTTTACATCTGGGTTTTCTTGATCGGACTCCCAGTCGGGCCAGGCGCTGAAACCCTGTATCAGATGCCTACTGGTGGATAAACATCTCCAGCACAATCTGTGTTCTACGCCGTAGTGCACTCGCGTGCCAACACCGCGTTTCTGTGACCGATGAGGCCTTCCATCTCTGCAAGGCGTTTGGTGTCTTCGAAAACCTCAGCTGATTCAACTGAATCATCAAGATTGATCCATGTCCGTAACCTCAGGAAGTTGATGACACTCAGTCCCGCTTGGAATCGAGCAGTCCCCCCAGTAGGAAGTGTGTGATTGGGTCCGATTCCGTAATCTCCGATGACCTCCGGTGTATTCTCTCCAATGAAAATGGCACCAGCGTTTCGGATGCGTGCTGCGATCCCCGCCGCATTGATGGCATTGATCTGCAGGTGCTCTGGGGCGAGTGTGTTGGCTGTCCCAATGGCTTGATCAATGTTCTCGCATAACACAATGAATCCATTGTTCAATGCTTCTCGCGCAGTGACTGCAGTTTGTAGCGATTTCAGTTGTTTATTGAGCTCAAACTCAACTTGGTCTGCAAGTTCTGGGGATGAAGTGGTCAGCATCGGTACAGCTTCCGTGTCGTGCTCCGCTTGAGCCATTAGGTCAGCAGCGACAACAGCGGCATCCGCAGTTTCGTCGGCTATCACAAGAAGCTCCGATGGGCCAGCAAGCATATCAATACCGACATCGCCTGAAACGATCTTCTTAGCCGCTGTCACCCAAGCATTTCCAGGTCCCGCAATGACATCACATCGATCAAAGCCCTCGAATCCATATGCCATCGCGCCAATCGCATGAGCCCCTCCTATACAGAGGAACTCATCCGCTCCCGCGATGTGTGCTGCTGCAAGCATCGTTCTATTTGCACCTGGTGATGCGACCACAACTCGTCTGCATCCTGCAGAACGCGCAGTGATAGCAGTCATCAGCACCGAACTCGGAAGCGGGTACCTGCCTGCCGGCGCATAGCAGCCCGCAGAATGGACAGGTTCAATAGTGTGTCCCGCCCGGCCTCCAGGGACATCAAGCGTGAGTGGCTTGATCGAATCTCGCTGAGCGTCGGCGAATCGTTTGATCCTGTCAGCGACCCTGTGCAACACGGCACGATCCTCGGAGTCCAATGATTCGTACGCTTCATGCATCTGCACAGGAGTGAGAACGAGTGGTTCATCAGAAGTCCGTTCGCCAAACTGAACAGCATATGAACGGATCGCATTGATACCGACCTCCCGTACATCATCAAGAATTCGGCGAGCCTGCACTTCCACTTCGTGACTAAACACGGGTTTGGATAGCCTGGAAACCGACTCTGGGGTCATGACGCGAAGTAGATTCATGATTCCGCTCCAGTCAAGTTGGGCTTGGCATTCCCAGGTCTGCGTGTGACTTTGAGTGCTCGCCGATCAAGTTCTCGCTCGATATCTTCGAGAGATGATCCGCATTGGATCGCTCGAGTAAGTGCAAAGAACAGCACATCCGCGGCTTCATGAGTAGCTTCCGCAGGATTGGACGCGTTAATGAGTTCATCCGCTTCTTCGAGCAACTTTGATCGCAGTAGCGATGGGTCATCGAGAAGCCGCCGCGTGTATGACTCAGGCGGGGCATCTATAGATCGAGTCCGAATAGTTGATTCAAGCTTGCTAAGTCCACTTTCTTCACCAAAGCATGAGCGGGATCCGGTGTGGCAAAAACCAGTACCGCTTTGTTTGACCACAAACTTGAGTGCGTCACGATCACAATCAGTGTGGATCCGAACCAACTCTTGTGTGTTTCCAGATGTTTCTCCCTTACGCCAGAGTTGTCTTCGGGATCTGGAGAAGTAGACGGCTTTCCCTGTGCGAACCGATTCACGAACGCTCTCAGCATTTGAGTAGACCAAACCGAGAGTCTCGCCTCGCACATCACAGACTACGGTCGGCCAGAGACCATCACTCCGATCAGATCGGAGCAATGAGGTTATACCCTCTGAGAGATCCATGGCGCCTGAATAGATCGCCATCCCGACTTGTGAATCTATTCCGAGCGCATCGAGTGCCGCGATATCTTCAGCGTTGCGAACACCTCCCGCTGCAGTGAGTTTTGTTTCACCCGCGATCATGCTGAGTTCTTTGGCACGCTCGATCGGGATCCCTTGCATGCGTCCCTCATGCTCGACGAAGGTCACAAGAAATCCGGACACATAGTCTTTGAGTTCTCTCATACGCTCTTCAATTGAATAAGGGGTCGTTTCTCTCCATCCTTCGATGACCACTCGCCCTTCGCGAGCATCCAATGCAGCGATGACGCGTTCTTGTGGGAGTTCTCGGAGAACTTCAGGGGTTGCTGCCGTACCCAATATCACCTTCTGGGCTCCCGAGTCCAGCCAACGAACTGCTGACTGCGCATCACGGATCCCGCCACCAACTCGGCATGGATACTTCGCACACAGCGCGCGAATTAGAGTTGAGTTTTCACCAACGCCCATCGCAGCATCAAGATCAATAACCGCGATTTCCCCGACTCGCGCAAAGCGTTCAGCTATGGGCCATGGATCTCCAGCGTCGATCGCTTTCTTCTCTCCTCCAATTAGCTGCACTGCTCGCCCGTCCTGAATGTCTATAGATGGGATCATCATGGCTTTCGTACCTCTATCCCGCTCTGTGCGAGTTTCAGTTTGAGTTCGTTTGGTGTAGTTCGTTGTTCATGGAAAATGGACGCAGCAAGCACCGCGTCAGCGCCAGCTCTGATCGCATCAATCATGTGATGAGCGCCGTCTGCGCCACCGGAAGCGATGATGGGCAAGCTCGTGATCTTCCGGATCTCGCGTAAGAGTGCGGTGTCGTATCCAGACCTTGTGCCATCTTGATCGAAGCTCGTGAGCAGAATCTCACCAGCGCCTATGACTTCGGCAGATTGAGCCCATTCAATGGCATCGATGCCTGTTCGGAATGTGCCAGCGTGTGTGACAACCTCCCATCCATCAGATCCGATTCTTGATGCGGCATCAATAGAGAGTGCAACGCACTGTGAACCGACTTCCGAAGCCAGCTCAGTGACCAGACTTGGATTTTGAACTGCGGCGCTGTTGATTCCAACTTTATCTGCACCTGCCTTTAGCAGATTCAGTGCATGCTGAGTACCCCGAACCCCACCCCCAACACTCAGTGGGATGGAGAGCTGCTCTCGAACAGCGCTCAC
>WUAJ01000194.1 GCA_009827215.1 Phycisphaeraceae bacterium | reverse complement strand
GTGATCCCGAGGATGGTGGGGGATCGGAGGGTGGTGGAGATTTCGGGGACGCCATGTACTGCTTTGGAGAGTTGGTTGTCGAGTTGGTGGGCATGGGTGATGGTAGAGGGCTGATGATGGTGGGGTTCTTCTGCGTATTCGTGCGAGGGGCACTATGATCGGGGGTGTGTTCGGTGAATCGGGCACGCTAGACGCAGCGGGAGGTTGCTATGAATGCTTTGAATCGTGTGCTTGGACTGGCTTTGGTGGGTGCTATTGGGCTGGTTATTACGCTCGTTATCTCGATGGGTGGGTGTGTGAGTTATACGAATGTGCCTGAGCCGAGCAGTGCGCCGGCGTTTAAGAACGCGAACTCGGGGTCGTCGATCAAGGTGATCTCAGCGGCGGTCGAGCGGGTTGTGCGGAAGCATCCGATGAAGGATGCGCAGGGGCGCTACGCGGTGAATCTCCCTGCAGGAACGACTCCTGAGACGGCGTGGAAGATTGTGAATCGACTCCCTGCTGGCGCGATGGTTCCGACGGAGGGCATGGATAGTTCTGTTCCTGTGTATCACATCTCGCGTGTGTGGATCCGAGGGCGGAGTGGGAAGGTCGATGTGGTGTATCCATTGGGTGATGGATTGGATGGTGGGGTGACTTGCTGGATGCACGGCGGGGACAAGCCTTGGTATGTTGAGCGGCTGCAGTACTGGGCGCCGGGAACGATTCCTACGCCTCCTCTATATGTTCCGCTTGATGGTGATGTCGAAGTGATGGCAGATGATGAGTACAGCGAGCCGGCGAGTTACTCGGAACCTGATCCGATCGAGACTGATTCGGTTGAATCGATGGTGGATGAAGATCCGGCTCCGGTTGAGTCGGGCGGGAACGGGACGCTGTATCGTCAGGTGGACGACTGAAGCTGAGGGGCGCGTATGTGGATGGGCAAGAGTTTGCTCTCGATGGATCACGCGGATGCGGGGGCGCTGCGGTTGTTGTTGAGTCAGGCGCACGCGGATGCGTGGCGTGGTGATGAGCTTGATGGCAAGGTGGTTGCGAATCTGTTCTTTGAGGATTCGACGCGTACGCGCGTGAGTTTTTCGATCGCGGCGCAGACGCTTGGCGCGAAGATTGTGGATCTGACGAGCAAGGGGTCGAGCATTGCGAAGGGGGAGACCTTATTAGACACAGCGTGGACAATCGAAGCGATGGGGGTCGATGCGATGGTTGTGCGCGCCGGACAGTCCGGAGCGGCGGCGTTGATCGATGTGCATACAAAGTGCTCGATTGTGAATGCAGGAGATGGGACGCATCAGCATCCGACGCAGGCGCTGACGGATGCGCTGACGATCGGTCGTTCGTTTGAACGCACGGACAACTGGGATTTCAGTGGATTGAAAGTTGCGATCGTGGGGGATGTGGTTTCGTCGCGCGTGGCGCGCAGTAATGCCGGAGTGCTCAAGGCGCTTGGCGCTGAGGTGGTGATGGTTGGTCCTCCCAGCATGGTGTCGGGATCGTTGGGTGTTTTTGGGTGTGGGGTGAGCGTTGATTTGGATGCCGTGCTTGGGGATGTGGATGTCGCGATGATGCTACGGATTCAGTTTGAGCGCGGCGGTGGATCGGTGCTCGCATCAACGCGTGAATATCACGCGCGGTATGGGATGAGCGTCGCTCGCTCGGAACGGATGAAGAGCGGCGCGATTGTGATGCATCCGGGTCCGATGAATCGTGGCGTGGAGATCGCGCCGGAAGTTGCGGACGGCGAGCGATCGGTGGTGCTTGAGCAGGTGCGCGGAGGGGTGCTTGTGCGCAAGGCGGTGCTTGCGCATTGTCTGGGTTGATCTGGGCCGGTTTGCTTATTAGAAGTGCACAGGGACTGGCAGCGGCGTTGGCGATCTTTTGGATTGTTGATCGGGGATCCACCAGCGTGTGTTGGGGAAGCGTGCATCGAGGACATCGAAGAGTTCGCGCGGTACGGTTTGGAGCGTTGCGTAGCGGCCGTGGATATGGGAGATGGTTCCGGTGCGGGCGACGGGGTTGATGATGCCGTGCGCGTAGTGACCTGGTTGATCGGGAGCGGTTTTTGGCGGGGCATCGATCTGTCCACAGGAGTGCAGGATTCCCGCGGCATCGATCCACCAGATGAGTTGATTTGCAGAGACCATATCCGGACCTTTCAGGATTGGGATCGGCGCTCTGGCGGGTCGGCTCAAGTGGTATCAATAATTTTGGTAGGGATCGCTGTTTCGGGTTGATTCGCTGGGGAATCGGGCGATTGGCGTCTCTAAGGGTTGACCTTGGAGGTGGGGTCACTACGATGGTGATCCGGTGAATGCCGGGTTCCATTGGGGACGTAGCTCAGTTGGTAGAGCGCTTGCATGGCATGCAAGAGGTCGAGAGTTCAAATCTCTTCGTCTCCACTTGTTTTCCGGAAGAAGACAACGCCGCTGGATTGACCAGCGGCGTTGTTGTTTGTTGAGAAGGTAGATGATGAGATCGATCAGCCTTGGGTGTGTGCTCTGCTGATTGATCGGAAGGTTCTGATCATGTCGTCGAGCGCTCGGCGATAGGTCCAGGCGCGATCGCTCCAGTTGTTCTTCGTCGTGGCTTCTGAGAGCGCGAGCATGAGTTGATCTGATGTCTTGGTGTCGAGTGCGTCGGGCGCGAGCGCCAGGATTGATTCGATTGCGAGTTCGTAGATCGAGGCGCATGCTCGGTGTTGACCCATGTTGAAGAGGGGGACGCCGCGCTCGATTGCGAGTTCGTAGATGTCCATGATCTCTGAGCTGAGTTGGGTGCTTGAGAGCTGAGCTTGAGGTTGTTGCTTTGGTTCGCTGTTGGTGATGACCGAGTCGATGATGTGGATGACGCCGTTGGATGCTTGGATGTCGGCTTGCAGAATCTTGGCATCTTGGACGGTCAGTTGCCCGTCGCTGAGTGCGAAGTCGATGGTCTGTCCAAAGAAGGTTCGTGCTTTTTTATTGGCAAGCAGTTCGTTGCTTGGGATTCTCCCTGGAACAAGATGGAGTCCGAGTGTGTCGATGAGCTCGGCTCGATTGGAGGATTTGAGTAATGAGTCGAGTACGCCTGTGGGCAGTGATGCAAATGCTGAGTTTGCTGGTGCAAATACGGTCCACGGGCCGTTTTGTGAGGAAAGTTGGTCTTGGATTCCAGCGGATTGGACTGCGGTGACGAGGGTAGAGAGTTGATCAGTGTTGGCTGCGATGTCGAGGATGGACTGCGACTGAGGGATCAGGACGGTGTCGATGATGTGGATGACACCTTGATTAAAGGGGATATCGGTTGCTTCGATTGCGGCGCCGGCGATGGTGATCGCATTGTCGATTGAGACTGATACGGATTGGCCGTTGAGTGTTTGGAGTGAGCGTGTGTTGAGTAGATCGCTTGAGCGCGTGGTGTTGGGTGCGATGTGGTAAGTCAGGATTGAGCGCAGTGTGTCTTGGCCGTCGGGTGAGTTCAGGTGCTTGACGATCTCGTCGGGTAGTTTGCTGAATGCTGATTCGGATGGAGCGAAGACGGTCAGATATTCATTCTTCGGGAGTTCGATCTCTGCGAGCTGAATGAGATCAACGAGCGTATTGAGTCCCGCGGCGTTTGCGGCTTCAACGATGGATCGATCACTAGATGATTTTGAGAGCGTAGAAAGTTTGGAAGAGTTGGGCGTGTCTGATTCGTTGTATGAGCGGATGGAGTCGAACTCGATATTGAACTCGCCTGTGTTGTAGTCGGCGAGCGTGACTCCGATGGATTCGATCTTCGAGATATCGAGCGCGGGTGGGTTTGGTACTTTACGACCGAATGAGTAGAGGCGGAACTCGTCGAATGGGAGTTGGATGGTTGTCCACTCCCCCTCGGCGGTGTCGAACTTGAGTTGATATCCGCCGGCCATGAGTCGGACATTTGAGGTGCGGATATCGAACTGGTATGTGCGTCCATCTCCTCGGACATGGAGTTCCAAGCCTTGTTGGTTGGTTAAGGTGCCTTCATCGATGTTTGTGCGGATTTGTGAGAATCCGCCATTGTTCTCGAGTGATAGATTGCCGTTGAATTTGAGGATGCCGGATTCTTGTTGTGTAACTCGTCCGGTTGATCGTCCACCCATGACGCCGTCGAGTACGACGCGCCAGGTTTCGATTCCTTGATCGAACTCAAGGTTCAGGGATTGGCTCGATGCGGCGTTCGAAAAGAGGAGCAGACATGCGGCGGTAGCGGCTTTCAGTTGCATTGTGATCTTTCTTGAGTGTGTGTTTGTGCTTGCTAAGTATGTGACTTGGAGGTGAGGGGGTTGGTCACAAATGATTCCGATTGGTTGGGTGTGATTTCGATCGAAGTGGCGCGATGGACACCAATTCCCTGCACTGGTTTTGAGTGCGATTCTGGGACTGATTGAGGAGTTAGCTTGTACGCTAAATGTTCGTATTTTTGATTCGATTTTTGCTTGGAATCGGCATCTAGGGAGGGTCAATATCGAACTCATTGGTCAATCTGCATGCTGAGGAGGCACTCAAAGAAGTCAACTTCAGCGCGTCAGATTGGATCTACAGAGTCGTAGATCGTTGTTTTTTCTTTGTCGAAGACATGGAGAATTTGCTATGAAACACATCACCAATCAATCTCATTCCTTTACTACTGGCAGGGCATCCTTGGGGG
>WUAJ01000193.1 GCA_009827215.1 Phycisphaeraceae bacterium | reverse complement strand
GAGCAGGCGGCGAGATCCTCGCAGACGGCGAAGTGATCCACAAAGACGGCAAGTTCCTGAACCCGGATTGGCCGGGGAATGAGTGAGTGACATATGAATCCCCCAGTAGTGAAGATTGATTGTTCACTGATCACCGATCACGACACATTCCATAATGTATTTGACGATGCATTCGGCTTTCCAGGTTTTTATGGCAGGAACATGAATGCTTGGATTGATTGTTTGACTTCCCTTGATGAAGACGATGGGATGAGATCGATCACAATTCTGCCAGGCCAAGTACTCACTATACAACTCGAAAACTACAAAGATTTCAAAGCGCGATGTCCAGCGTTGTTGGACGACATCATTGAGTGCAGTGCGTTCGTGAACTGGAGACGCATTGAAACTGGTGAGCCGTCGGTGTTGGCGCTTTCATTCCATGATTAGCAATTCACTTGGATTGAGTTATCAAAACCGAGTTGCTTCAGTGATCGAGTCTGCGAGCTTTGTCAGTGCTCCAGTCTCGTGATCCCATGCAAAGATTTCGTCTTGGTACTCCCCATCGAGCTTTCGGAGCACGATTCTGTTGCCGCATCCATCCTCTCCGATACTCAGCGTATCTGGTGCAGCATTATGCCATTCGGCGTAGCTCTGATTTTCAACAAGCACATGACTCGCGGTCCGAGCAATTCTCTTGCGATTAGACGTGTCTTTGATCGGATGGAGTACCCAGTCTAAATCGGCCAGTTCTATCTCGCCGCCGTTGTTCGGGAGCATGAATGACTTGTACGACTCAGGCAATGGTGCTCCGAGCGACTCTTCGAGTTGTTGGATCTGGTTTTCATCGATTGGGAATGGCATCCCCAACTGTATGGCAGCGACCTGCTCAGCGTGACCAACCAACTGACGCAACCCCCCTCCCAGGGTTGCGTCAGTTGGTTGGTCACTTGTATATTTGAACACTAAAACCCCTTTTAAAGCTCATGCGACCAACTGGCGCAAGTGGGGGGAGGGGGTTTGCGCCAGTTGCTTGATCGCTTGAGTTCAAGGGGACCAAACCCTCCCTCAGGGTTTGGTCCCCTTGGTCTCCTTACACATATATACACACTCAAAACCTCTCTAACAGTCTCAAAACCCAAGGGGACCAAGCAGTGGGACAGGGTTTGGTCTCCTTGCTCACGCCTGCTTCAGCTTCAGCGCCGGCTGTTTGAACGCGCCCATCCCGCCCGTGTCGGGGAGGTCCAGATCAGGTACATTCGCGAACGGGATGCGCCGAGGGGCCGCGTCCTTTCCTTCGTGCATCGCGCCGTAGTAGATCGATGCGTGACCGTGCTTGCGATTGATCTGGTCCATCGTGTGCGCCAGATTCGTCTGCTTGCGATCCTGCTCGAACAACGGCTGCTCGATCTGCGAGTCCCGCACCAACCCCCCAAGCGTCACACCAACGCAGAAGATGAACGGATGGGGCTGCAGCTTCCACAGCTGATCCAGATGATGCAGCAGACGCACCGTGTCCTGACAAGGTTCAAGGTTCACATACGCGACCCACGACGGCGCCTCGATCGGTTTGATATTGAGCGTCAGCTTCGTGCACCAGAAACCCTCGTGCCGCATGCGAGCCGCGGCTTTGTGCAACAGACGGATCGCGACGGAGCGTGCCTTCTCCGCTTCGCGCAGTTCCGGAGCGAGCACATGCTGATGTCCGCAGTTGCGCCGCTTGGTCGCCGCGATGTGTGGATCGTCGCCTTTGAGCCAGTGGTACCAGACTTCTCCGAGCACCCCTCCCCATGCTTTGCGGAGCGTTTGTTTGGAAGCGCTGCAGAGTTGCTTGGTCGTGTGGATGCCGTAGCGATGGAGTCGATTGCGGATGCCGTCGGCGATCCCAGGGAAGTCCGTGATGTCGAGGGCGTGGAGACGGTCGGGGATCTCGTGACGCTGGATCACAACAAGCCCGTCCGGCTTCATCATGTTCGACGCGGTTTTGGCGAGCATGCGATTGGGCGCGATCCCGATCGAGCAGCGGAGATATTCTCCAGCGATCTCACGGATCGCGCGTTTCATCCCCATCGCGAGCTCGCGCGCCCGATCGATCTCGCGATCGGGGCCTGTGAGTTTGAAGCTCATCTCATCGATCGAGTACACGCCTTGGACTGGATAGATCGTGTCCACGGCTTCGAGGATCTTGTGGTGCGCCTTGATGTACTCGTCAGGACGCGCCAGTACCAGCGTGATGCCGGGACAGCGCTCGTGCGCTTCGCGGATCCCGCAGCCCGTCTTGACCCCGAAGTGCTTCGCCTCGTAACTCGCAGCGATGCAACAGGTTGAGTCGCAATCGTTGGGGATGATCCCGATGGGACGACCCCGAAGCTTGGGCTGAAGCTGCTGCTCGACAGACGCGAAGAACGAGTTGAGATCAAGGAAGAGAATCATTCCTAAAATATACCAAACAAAAATCAGGTGTCAACCCAATTGTTTGGTATATGATAGGTTTTGAGCTCGATTACGGGCATCCCATCCCGAACGCCGCGAGATACGCGGAGACATCGAGGAAGTTGAAGCTGCCGTCGGCTTCAAAGTCCGCGATCGGATCCATGTTCCCGAACGCTGTGAGGAACGCGGAGACATCAAGGAAGTTCAGGTCGCCCTCTCCAGTAAGGTCCGGCGGACACGCCGGGGTCGGCACGCTATACACATGCATCGATCCAGGACCAAAGAGGATCGATCCCGCGGCGGCGAGCCCTCCTGAGACCGCGACAGATGATCCGAAGTACTCGCTTGGTCCGCCGTTGCTTGGGAGCATTTTGGCAATCTGTGTACCAGTCGCGGCATCGAAGAGATACGCGGAACCTGAAAGTGAACCGAGATCGTCGTCTTGATGCGATCCAACTACAACAATGCCGTCATCAATATCGATGGACCACCCGAACTGGTCTTCTCGCGCTGTATCGCTCGCGGTGAGCTTGAAGAGTTCGTTACCAGTCGCGATATCGATGAGGTACGCTGATCCGTTGTCGTTGTTCCCGATGTTGTCCTGGTTTGATCCGACGGCCAGTATCCCGTTATCGATCGCGACCGAGAATCCGAACTGGTCGGCGACTCCAGGGTCGCTCGCGTTGACCTTCCGATTGAGCGAGCCGTCTGCGAGATTAAAGATGTACACAGATCCGGAGCTAGCTGCACCGTCATCATCCTTAATCGCACCAACAGCGACGACACCATCTCCGACCGCGATGGAATAGCCAAACTCGTCATTTGTGGTGCCATCAGGAGCGAGGATCTTTCTGATGAACGCCCCAGTTGATGCATCGAAGAGATACGCGGCTCCAGCTCGGAATCCGTTCTCACTGTCATAATGCGCACCAACACCGACGATCCCGTCATGGATCGAGACGGAGCGTCCGAAGTTGTAGTCCACCCCGCCATCAGATGGGACGAGCTTGTGGAGCTGAGCGCCTGTGAGCGCATCAAAGATGTATGCTGATCCGGATTGGGTGCCGTTATCATCATCCCATCTCGCACCGATGACAGCGATATTGCCTTGAATGTCAATCGAGTATCCGAAGCTTCGTGAAGGAGGATCGTTCGGAGCGAGCATCTGCAACTGGGCGCCAGTCACCGCGTTGAATGTGTACGCCACCTCAGCACCGTCAGCGCCTGAGACCAAGATCCCATTATCCATCGCAGCGGAGCGACCGAAGAATGCGCCGTTCCCAACACCGGCAGGAATCAACTCACGATCCTCGTTGATGACCTGAGCGTGTGTGTTGCTGCTCAGCATCGGAAGTGTGACCACGAGTCCGAGTGAGCATGTGATAAAGCGTGAGATCGCTGGCGTGCGCATGTGAAATCCCCTTTGAAGTCTGAGAGTTGTCAATCAGACCGAAATTCTATCAGTTCAGGCCGTCTGATAAAAGAGGAAAAGCAGCACGGAATCACCGATTTGCTCGAGTTTCACCAACCAGCGGGGGTGTAGTCCGCGCTGTGGAGCAGCTTCCAGACCGCTTGGAGCAGTTCGCTCGTCCCGAATCCCGTCGCCGCCGAGATCGGGAAGACTTCCTGATTCGCATCAAGCTGGAGCTCGATCCGGAGCTTCGCGATGTGCTCCGCGTGTTCTTCTTCTGGGATCAGATCGAGCTTGTTGAGCGCGATGACTTCAGGTTTCTCCGCAAGCTCCGACGAGTAATCCCGCAGCTCCTGACGAATCGCGCGATAGTGCTCCGCAGGAGTGGGGGCGTTCTCCGGATCACCCTGCGGATCATCCGGGAACGCATCGAGCACATGGATGATCACCGTCGTCCGCTCGATGTGACGCAGGAACGCGTGACCAAGTCCCGCACCCTCCGCGGCTCCCTCGATCAATCCAGGAATATCCGCAAGCACCATCCGGCGCGACTGATCAAGCATCGCGATTCCGAGTTGCGGAGACAGCGTCGTAAACGGATAGTTCGCGATCTTGGGTTCCGCACGTGTCACCGATTTGAGCAGCGTGGACTTCCCGGCATTGGGAAGACCAACCAGCCCAACCTCCGCGATGACCTTGAGCTCTAAAACCAGCTGCTTGATCTCGCCCTTCTCTCCAGGAGTCGAAGTGCGCGGCGCTTGGTTGACGGCGTTCTTGAAATGCTCGTTCCCGAACCCGCC
>WUAJ01000192.1 GCA_009827215.1 Phycisphaeraceae bacterium | reverse complement strand
ACCTCGACCAAGCGCAGCACGCATCGCTCATCAAAGCGATGAACACCAGCTTCGCCGTCGTCCCAGCCGAAGATTAAGATTCTCTATCAACCCACAACCCCCCCAAAAGCACGGAAAAAGCCGTGCTTTTTCACGCGCCCATCATCAATCTTCACCCTTGCATCATTTCCTCAAATCATGGACAATCGCCCCATATCGAATCACTCGAGAGGGAACCAAATGCACCACACATCAACCATCGCCGCACTGCTCGCAACCACCACCGTCATCGCGACCCCAGCCGTCGCCCAGACCTCCACCACATTCACCTACCAAGGCGAGCTCTCCGAATCAGGAACCCCCGCAGAGGGCATGTACGAGTTCCAAGTCCGCCTCCTCGACTCCATCGGCACACAGATCGGCACCACCCAAACACCCGTCACCGAAGTCGTCGATGGACGCTTCACCATCAACCTCGACTTCGGAGCCGGCGCTTTCACCGCCGACTACCGCGAGATTGAAATCTCAGTCAGATCCGTCATGGCAGGCGGCGGATTCACCACCCTCTCCCCAAACCAACCACTGACCTCAACACCAGTCGCGCAGTTCGCGCTCGCCGGAAACGAAGGACCAGTCGGCCCCGCCGGACCAGAAGGACCCGAAGGTCCACAAGGTCCGCAAGGCAATCAAGGACCCCAAGGCATCCAAGGCGAGCAAGGCCCAACCGGTCCAGAAGGCCCCGAAGGACCGCAAGGCCCACAAGGAGACCCAGGCACAACCAGTTGGCTTGGACTCAACGACATCCCCGCCGGATTCGCCGACGGCATCGACAACGACACCAACACCACCTACACCGCCGGTCAAGGACTCCAACTCGCAGGCACTATCTTCTCCATTCCCTCAAACTCACTCAACGCATCACTGATCGCTGCCGACTCCATCGGCGCATCCGAACTCGCCAATAACGCCGTAGCAACCGCCAACATCATCGATGGCCAAGTCACAGGCGCCGACATCGCCTCCAACGCCATCACCAACGCCAAGATGGCCAACAACTCAGTTGGATCCAATGAGATCATCACAGACTCGGTCAACGCATCCGATCTCACACGAAACTCATCATCCATGATCGAAGTCTCCGGAGGACTCGTCACCTCCACAGGATCACGCATCGGGATCAACAGCACACTCCCCAGTGATTCCCTCGAAATCATCACACCCGCAGGAGAAAGCGCCTTCCGAGTAAGGCAAAACGGGACCACCCGAATCAGAGTCAACGCCAACGGCGGAATCTCCCTCGGCTCAAACAACACCACCGTTGCCAACTCCAATGTCTTCATCCCAGAGTCACTTGGCATCGGAACTTCAACGCCATCAACCAGTCTCCATATCGCCGTCGGAGAAGAAAGCAGCGAAGGACTCCTCATCGCCCAATCAGGAAACGGAGCATCCATGATGCTCTCGTCAAGACAACTCATCGCAGACAGCAACTTCACATTTAACAACGACTTTGATTACACCTTCCGTCCCGACGACTTCTTCGTCTTTGCAGATCGGCTCATCGAACTCGACGCAACAACCTCGATCACCCTCGACGCAAACAGCGATATCTTCCTCGATTCAGAATCCAAGTCACGCATCGACGGCGCAACAGAAGTTGAAATCAACTCGTCCTCACTCGTCGATATCAACGCCTCAGGTACTATGGATCTCGATGCAAACTTCATCGACATCGACGCCGCTACTTCTGTCGCAATCGAAGGAACCACCTTCACAGGAAATGATGTCACCATCACCGACGACCTGAATGTCAACAACGACCTCATCGTCTCCAGCGTCGCCACCATCGGAGGCGCCAAAGCATTTACCTTCGGACTCAACGTCTACGGCACCGCAGGCAAAGCCGGAGGAGGACTCTGGTCCGTCTTCTCCGACGCACGCCTCAAAACAAACATCAACACCATGACCGGATCACTCGACACCCTCAGCGCCCTGCGCCCAGTCACCTTCAACTACAACGACCCAAACCACTTCTCCTACGCCCCAGGCACAATCCCCGGATTCCTCGCTCAAGAAGTCCAGCAAGTCATCCCACAATGGGTCGAACAAGCCGACGACGGATACCTCTACCTCAACCCCGTCGGATACGAAGCGATGGTCGTTGACGCCCTCCAAGAACTCCGCGCCGAAAAAGACGCACAGATACAACAACTCCAGCAAGAGAATGCAACGCTCCGCGCCCGCCTCGACCGCATCGAACAACATCTCATGAGTCAACCAAGCAACTGACCGCTACGCTTGCGTATGGAACAAGCGCCACAAGATCCAAAGCGCACCCGCTTCTGCGTTAACAACCCCAGAACACTCGAAGAACGACAGTTCCTCTTCGATCAGGGGTTCGTCTGCCGTGATTGCCTCTCGAACTGCACGCGCTGCTTCGAGACCCGATTCCTCGAAATCAACGACACTTTCGTCGAAGGCGAGTCCTACACACAAATCCTCAACCAATCAGACCAATCCCAAAAACAACAACCGGCCCCCAAGTAAGAGACCGGCTGCAAGAGAGATTCTGTCAATCAGCATCAAGCCGCGCGACGACGAGTCGTCTTGCGTGCAGCGGTCTTGCGACCAGTGCTCTTCTTCCCAATACGACCAACGACCGCCTTGCGTGCCGGGCTCTTGCGAGTCGCGGCCTTGCGAGCGGTCGTCTTGCGTCCAGTGGTCTTCCGAGCAGCGGTCTTGCGTGCTGTGGTTTTGCGTGCTGTGGTTTTGCGAGCGGTCTTCCGAGCAGTTGACTTGCGTGCGGTGCTCTTCTTCGCTGCAGGCTTACGAGTGCTCTTTTTTGCTACAGTCTTACGAGCTGTAGTCTTGCGAGCAGTGGTCTTCTTCGCAGCGGTCTTCCGTGCTGCCGTCTTGCGAGCGGTTGTCTTCTTCGCAGTCGTCTTACGAGCAGCAGTCTTCTTAGCCGCAGGCTTACGAGTCGTTGCCTTCTTCACAGTCTTGCGTGCTGCAGGCTTGCGTGTTGCAGTCTTCTTCGCAGTGGTCTTACGAGCTGTGGTCTTCTTCGCGGTAGTCTTACGAGCAGCTGGCTTGCGAGTCGTGGTCTTCTTCGCTGCTGGTTTGCGAGCTGCTGACTTCTTCGCGGTGCTCTTGCGAGCAGTGGTCTTCTTCGCCGCAGTCTTCTTTGCTGCAGGCTTGCGAGTGGTAGTCTTCTTCGCAGCGGTCTTGCGTGCTGGTGACTTCTTCGCTGTGGTCTTACGAGCAGTGGTCTTCTTAGCCGCAGTCTTGCGAGCGGTGGTCTTCCGCTTCGCCGCAGGCTTCTTCGCAGTGCTCTTACGGGCCGCTGGCTTCTTAGTAGTCGAAGCCTTGCGGGTGGTTCGTTTCGCCGTCGATTTCTTCGCCGGGTGTTTCTTGGTTCGTGTTGCCATGACAGTTCTCCGTATGCCCGATGCTTCCGGGCGCGTGTTCCAATACCGCCGGAGTTCCGTCCCCGGCATCAATCGCCTATCAACAACGACAGGCATACCGCACCAACAGAGGTGCAGCCCCGTTTTCGACTTTCCAAGGTCCCCATATCAAGAACCAATACCAAAATTATAAAAAAACGCGCAACAACAACACCACAATCCGAATGCAAACCCCCTCAACACCAATTCGCGCAACAACAGCGCAAACTCCCGCCATCACATCCGATCAGATATTCACGGAATCATCCACCAGCAGATTCCACCGCCGCATTCGCTGCCCGTCGGCGCTCCGCCTCGTCGTACCACACCTGCATATTCGCGCTGTCCCCGATCCCAGAGTACATCTCCGCGACGCGCTGAGCAATCGCAAAGTTCCGATCATCCAAACCCGCCGCTCGGATCATCGCTGCAAACGCCTCCTCGCCGCGCCCTCCCTGATACAAGAAGATCGCGTAATCGACCATGATCACCGGGATATCCGTACGCTCCTCCGCCAGCGCTTCATACAGCTCATACCCCTTCACCAGCGCCTGTTCATGCTGATAAACCAGCCCTATCCGGATCATCAGCTCGATGATGTACTTGCGATCAAAGTCATTCTCCGCACGCTCCTCCGCGAGAATCAACAGCTCGACCGACCGATCCCGTTGATCCGCATCCGCAAAGATCCCCGCCGCGCGCCGAAGCACCTCCGACCGCTCGCTTCCCTTCATCGTCAGCGCCTGCTCAGCACGCTCCGCAGAAAGCGGATAATCCCGCAGCGCGTTCGCAAGCTCCCCCGCACTCAGCCAGGTCAGCGCCGTCGCGTCATCACTCGCGATCGCTGTCTCCGCCATCTGCGCCATCAGATCGCGCATGCCATACGCCGACGCCGCCCGCGCAATATCGATGTACCACCCCGCCTTGTTCCCATGAACCTCAGGTACCAACTCAACCGCTTGGTTGTACAGTTCAGCTACCTTCTCGCGATCACCGCGGAACCCTTCAAACGCCGCCTCCGCCATCAGAAACCCGATCTCGTTATCCTCAGGTTCGTGCGTCCACATCGCCTCCGCCTCTTCAACCTTCCCGCGCGAGTACGCCGCTTTCGCAAGCTCACTACGGATCAGGTGCAGATCCGGATGCTTCTCGAGTCCTTCCTCATACACCTTCAGCAAGTTGCCAACATCACCCGTCGAAAGCTCCGCCAGCTGCCCCGCCTGGATAATCAA
>WUAJ01000191.1 GCA_009827215.1 Phycisphaeraceae bacterium | reverse complement strand
GCTCTTCCGATCTTCAACGACCCCATGCTCAACCTCTCCGCCGCCTTAGGTCTTTCCGTCACCGCACCCGACCCCGCCGGATTCCTCGAACACGACGACACAATCACCCTCGGCTCCCTCACATTCCGCGTCGCGCACACGCCGGGACATTCACCTGGATCGATCTCGTTCATCCACGAAGCATCCAACAACGCACTCGTCGGGGACACCCTCTTCAACGGCTCCATCGGACGCACAGATTTCCCCGGATCAAGCTTCGAGCAACTCGAGTCCTCAATCAAGAGCAATCTCTACACCCTCGATCCCGAAACCACCTGCTATCCAGGACACGGCCCAAAAACAACGGTTGGCCACGAAGCCGTGACCAACCCGTTTGTTCGGATGTAAATCGAGATTAGTCCGGAGCCACTTCAAGCGATCCGAGACCCACACAACGGCGCCAAGCGCTCATCTGTCCCAAGTGGAACATGTAGTGCGAGTGGAGCATAAAGATCGACAACGCCGCAGGCGTGCCCGCAAAGTCCACATGCCACCCCTCGCCCTCGAAGGCCTTGTTGAGTGTCTCGTCGTCGCATGAGCCGAGCATCTCAATGACCGCCTCGTGCGCCTTCTTGAAATACGCAAGCACCTCGTCCATCGCCGGATAAATATCGCCGTTGACATCGTCCTTGCACTCCACCCCATGCTTGAACAGATCTTCCCATCCCTCAGGCACATCAATCGCCGAACCGTCCTTGCCCATCAGTTCAAAAATGAATCGTGGGTAGATCGAGAGGTGCCCATAAATGAAACACGGGTGATTCGTGTTGATCGCCTTCCCATCCGCCTGAGGCATCCGCGCGAAGTTCTCATTCGTCACACCCGTCAGCAATCCCTGTGCAAGCTCAGCCGTGCGAGCAAGCGTGCGAGTGATGTTCTGTCCAGTCGTCGATGCAGTCGTGGTCATGATGTTCTCCAAGTGTTCTGACTTCTCGCAGTTCGACTACGAGCCCCGCTTCTAAATCCAGTATATCTAAACGATCGGTCAAATACCAATGTACCGAGAATAAATCACCCGCGCTAACCCCACATCATCCGTCCCATTGATGATCGCGCGTCCATCTGCGAAACAGGTCAGCTCAAAGCGTTCTCCGCCGTGCTCAACCATACCGCGGATCATGTAGTCCTTGACCTCAAAGCCCTCCAGACCCGCTCCCAGACGCCTCAGATCGATCATCGACGAACCACCTGACACCTGTACCGCGTGCTGTCCGCACAGCGCCTGAGGCGGCGCCCCGCGTGCCTCGAGAAACTCGAACGCCCCTTTCCCGCAGCACGGACACTCCGGATCCTTCGCATCGCCGAGTTCCACCCTCGTCCGCTGACCCTCCCACAGATCAAAGCTCAGCATCGACCCCATCACCCGATCCATCTGCCCCATCAACACCTTCATCGCCTCCGCGGCTTGGTAACTCCCGATGATAGACGACACCGCACCCACAACCCCCGCCGACTCACATGTCGCCTGCGTTCCAGGCTTGGGAGGATTGGGTTGCACGCATCGCAGACACGGCCCACTGCCGGGAACAAACACCGCCGCCGATCCCTGCGTCGAAATCGCCCCGCCATACACATAAGGCACACCCAGCTTCACCGAGCAGTCATTGATCAAAAACCGAGTCTCAAAGTTATCCGTCCCATCAATCAGCACATCGGGAACCCCGCCACCCTCGATCAGCGACAACGCATTCTCCGAAGTGAAGTCCGCGATATGCGTCCGAACCTCAACCCCAGAGTTCGCCGCTCGCAGCCGATCCCTCGCCGCGACTGCCTTGGGTTTCTTCTCGATCGCATCCGCTTCGCTGTACAACCCCTGACGATGCAGATTCGAAATCTCCACCAAATCCCGATCCACGATCGTCACAATCCCAACCCCCGCACGCACGAGCAGATCCGCCGACACACACCCCAGCGCCCCCACCCCAACAATCATCGCGTGCGATTCGCTCAGCTTCCGCTGACCATCCTCACCGATGTGCGACACCCGTTTCTGCCGAGCGTACCGATCTGTTGTCGTATCTCCATCCACACCCAAGGGTATTCATCTGCTATCCTCGATGCATGACACGCTGCTCATCAGAGAACAACTATCCCATCGAGGGGCTCCAGTGGACCCCGCCCTCGCCGCTTACATGCGAGCTCGAATCCGAGCGCCTCATCATCCGCGCCTACCGCCTTGAGGACGCCGAGCAGGTTTTCCAAGCAATCGATGAATGTCGCGACGACCACCTCCTCCCCTGGATGGTCTGGGCCAAGGAAAACCACCGCACCCTCGAGTCCACCACCAAATACATCTGCGAGCAGATCATGTCCCTCGCCAACCCCGACACCTTCAACAATGTAGGCACCGGGATATTCTGCAAACAAACAGGCCGATTCCTCGGAGGCACAGGAGTGCACGATGTCCGCAGAGACACCGCCTCCTGCGAAACCGGATACTACATCCGCAAAGACGCGATCGGGAACGGATACGCAACCGAAGCGTGCGCCCGCACCATCTCATGGGCGCTCGCCTCGCAAGCAAACGCCGGACTTGGACTCCAGCGTGTCCGCATCTACTGCTCTTCAGCAAACCCCGCTTCCGCAAGAACCATCGAGAAGCTCGGAGTGCGCAGCGAAGTTCACCAACGCAACGACTACTTTATCGAAGGCATCGGACCCACCGACCGCCTCGGTTGGGGTGTCCTCGCGGACGAATGGGACTGCGAAAACCACTGCGCCATCAATCCAGCTTAAACCAGCTCGATCAGACTGATCTCCGGCGGCACCCCCACACGCACTGGGAGCATCGACATCCCGATCCCTCTCGAAACACACACGCGGAACCTCGGCCCATCAACCATCCCCCCCGCGTACTTCTGTCCATACTCGCTCGGCACAACCGGAGTCCCCACAAACGGGATTTTCACCTGTCCGCCATGCGTGTGTCCTGAGATCATCAGGTCCACGCGTTGCCCATAGCTTCGCGAGAGCGCCTCGATTTCCGCCGTATCCGGATTATGCGCCAGCACGATTCTCGCAGTCTCCGCGCCAATATCCCGGAACGCCCGCTCAACATCAACCAAGTAATCTGTCAGATCCCCGAGCCCCACCATCGCGATTCCCTGTGCAGGTTCACGATCCACCACACGCCGAGTCTCCGCATCGATCCACACACGATCATTATCGATCATCCGCACCCCAGCATCCGTCAGCATCCGCGTCAACGCAAACCCATCGCCCCACCAATCATGATTCCCCAGCACCCCGATCACCCCCATCGGACACCGCTCGACCATCGGCTTGCAAATCTCCGCCGCACGCTGATACTCCCGCGTCCCATCGTGCACATGATCCCCAGTCAGCACAATCAAGTCCGGATTCAAATCCAGCGCCATCGCATACGCCTGCACCACAAACGACTCCGGAATCCGTGGCCCCAAATGCGTATCTGAAACCTGGGCGATCCGCAATCCCTTGAGTGACGCATCAAGACCCTCGATCGGGATCGTGTATCTCCTCACCTTGATCGACCAAGGCTCAACGAGCGTCGCGTATCCCGGCGCTCCAGCCGCACAGATCGCAACACCACCAACAGTCGAGTTCGTCAGAAACGCTCGGCGGGAACAATCCACATGCACTTCTTGTTCATCACGATGCACCCAGTTCCGGATCATCCAAACCAATCCGAAACCAACAACCAGATACCCCCACCCAGTCACATTCGCGATGATGATCGACCACACATCAGAGCGACCACCACCGATCCCAAACAGATGCGCGATGTACGCCGTCGCCCATCCGGGAAGCGACACGATCCACGCAAGATTCCCCAAAGGACGCACCACCCCACCACCCCCATGCACCCAAGCATCAATTGTGAACCACGATCCGAGCGAAGCTCCGATCACCCAAACCATCAGCAGAACACAGATTGCCTTCCTGCTCAATCGCATACCCCACATATCGGATCAACCCAGTCAGAGTTCGAAGCACAAAGAAAAAACCCGGCCATAAGCCGGGTCGGAAAGTCTGAATATCGGATCGAATCCGATTATCGTGCGAAGTGTGCGAATGCCTTGTTCGCTTCCGCCATGCGATGGGTCTGATCGCGAGTGGTCATCGCCTTGCCCTCACCACGCGAAGCGGCCCAGAGCTCGTCCGCGATCTTCTGGTGCATCGGACGCCCCTTCTCAGAGCGTGCCGCCGCGATGATCCAGCGGAACGAAAGCGACTGCTGACGATTCGGCTTCACCTGCATCGGGACCTGGTAGTTCGCACCACCGATACGCTTCGAGCGGACTTCGACATACGGCTTCACATTGTCAACCGCTTTGCGGAAGACCTGCAGACCGTTCTCGCATCCCTCAACAGCGTCCGGCTGCTTCTTGATACGCTCGTCGATCACATCGATCGCGTCATACATGATGCGGAGCGCGGCAGTCTTCTTGCCGTCGTACATGATGCAGTTGGTGAACTTCGCCAGAACCTTGTCATTAAACTTCGGATCTGGACGCAGCTGTGCTTCTGAGTGGGTAATGCGACCGGCCATGGGTCATCTCCTTCGGCTCATCTGTTTCAGCAACCTGAAACGCTGTTCACCCCGGCGCCGATGAGAAATGCCCGGGATTACTTGCCAACACGACCACGCTGGTCGCGTACTTGTATGTCTTACTTGCCCT
>WUAJ01000020.1 GCA_009827215.1 Phycisphaeraceae bacterium | reverse complement strand
ATCCGGTCAGGCGCTGGAGCTGAAGGTTTACGACACGCTCGGGAAGATTGATCTGGACCAGCCGATCATGCCGGGGCAGGTGTTTGTGTTCTCGTTTGACTTTGAGTTCAAGGTCCCTCCGGCGCTGCGGCGGATGGGGATGGAGACTGTTGAGGACGGGAAGATTTATGAGCTGGCGCAGTGGTTCCCGCAGGTGTGCAAGTACGACGATGTGAATGGGTGGAACACGCTGCCGTACCTGGGGTCCGGCGAGTTCTACACGGACTTTGGGGATTACCAGGTTTCGATTACTGTGCCGAGGAATTATCTGGTTTCTGCATCGGGGTTGCACACTAATGAATCGGACGTGCTGACGCAGACGCAGCGCGATCGGTTGGCGCAAGCGGATGCGAGCGATGAGCCGATCTGGATTGTGACGAAGGACGAGATCGGGAGCGATTCGATCCGTCCTGCTGGTGATGGGCCGATGACGTGGGAGTTTGAGATCCAGAACGCGCGGACTTTCGCGTGGGCCGCGAGCGATGCGTTCATGTGGGATGCGTGTCGAGCGACGATCACGGAAGAGAACGGCATGACGCGGGATGTCCGATGCCAATCCTTCTTCCCGGTTGAAGCGAAAGTCTGGGGCAACGACGACGAGGATGGCGGATCGACTCGGTACATCAAGCACTCGATCGAGTATTACTCGGAGTGGTTGTCGCCGTATCCGTATCCGGTGATGAGCAATATCAATGGTCCGGAGGGCGGGATGGAGTATCCGGGGATTATCTTCTGCGGCGCGCGGACGAATCCGGAGGGGTTGTTTGGCGTGACGGATCACGAGATCGGTCACATCTGGTTCCCGATGATCGTCAACTCCGATGAGCGACGGTTCATGTGGCAGGACGAGGGGTTCAATACCTTTATCAACATCTACTCGAAGGCGGCGTGGTACGGGAAGCGTCCTGATATCAAACGGCACATGGAGCAAACGACTGAGATCTGCTCGGCGATCCATCAGCAACCGATCGTGACCGCTCCGGATCGAGCGTGGCCTCGCTGGGTTGGTCGCTTGATGTATCGCAAGACGGGCTACGGCTTGTATCTGCTGCGTGAGTTCGTCTTGGGACGCGAACGGTTCGATGATGCGTTTGCGCAGTACATCGAGTGGTGGTCGTTCAAGCATCCTCAGCCGAGTGATTTCTTCCGCACGATCGAAGATGCGGCGGGGACTGATCTCTCGTGGTTCTGGCGCGGATGGTTCCTCGAGCCAACTTCATTGGATCTTGCGGTGGTCGAGGTCGCGCAGGAAGACGGGGGTACCGCGATTGTGGTGCTCGATTCGCTTGGGGATATGGTGATGCCGGTCCCGATGCAGATCATTTATACCGACGGAACGGCGGAGAGCCGAACGCTTCCGGTCGAGATCTGGCACACAAGCACGCGATGGAATGCCGGGATCCAGACGGGCGGACGGGAGATTGATTCGGTCACGATCGATCCGGATGAGATGCTTCCTGATGTCGATCGCGAGAACAATCGCTGGGAGCGTTAAGAACCATTGGATTGGGTGCAACCTGAGGGCGCGTGATTGTCTACACTCGCTCTGTGTACCAAGCGCTGCTGACCAAGAAGTATCTGACAAGCAAACTGATGCCGATCCTCGCGATGCTCGCGGTGATGCTGTCGGTCGCGACGATCCTCATCACATGGTCGGTGATGGGGGGGTTCCTCAAAACCTTGGTGAACTCGGGGAGATCGCTGATCGGCGATGTGACTGTGTCGTGGCCCAATGTGGGGTTTGCGCATTACGACGAACTGATCGCGATGCTCGAGGAGGATGAACTGGTCGAGGGTGCGACGCCGATTATCGAGACCTTTGGGTTGATTCAGCTTCCTGACGATCGGATTGAGCTGATCACGATCAAGGGGATTGATGTCCAGAGCTACAACAGGGTCACGAACTACGAGGACACGATCTGGTGGAAGCCGATCGATGAACCCACGGCGAAGGACAAGGACGCTTCTGATGTGAGACTCGAACCTGACTTCACGCAAGCGATGGAGATGTTCAGGTCCAACGCGATGACACTGACTCGCCGGAATCCTGAGTCAGGGATCACGGAGCAAGCGGGGGTGCTCGGTGTCGAGGTGACTGGACTCAATGTTCGCACGCACGACGGGATTTACGATCCACGCAGTTTCGGATTCCGCGCGCTCCCAGATGGCGGCGTCGAGCGGGTTCCTGGGTTTATGCCTGCTGGTGGTTCGGTTGGCTTGACGGTGCTGTCGCTGGATTCAACAGGCAAGCCTGTCGATCCGGTGACGCGGACGATCCCGATCGCCAACGAGTTCCAGAGCGGGATCTATGAGATTGATACTTCAACGATCTTCGTGCCTTTGGATGTGATGCAGGAGATGCTCCGGCTTGATGAGGCGCGAAAGGTCGAGGTGGTCGAGAATCCGTTCGCGACGGAGATCGATCCGGAGACTGGGAATCGGCGTCCGAAGCGGAGCGAGGTCATCGGGATTGATCCGGCTCGCGTGACCACGGTGCTTGTGAAAGCGAAGGACGGTGCGAATCTTCAGCAGGTCCGCGATCGTGTATACGCGATCTATCAGTTGTTTGAGGATAAGCACAAGGGTGAGGTTCCCAGTTCGTTCTCGATGGATAACCAGGTCCGTACCTGGGAAGAGATGAACGCGACGATGATCAACGCCGTGAAGAAGGAGACGGGGTTGGTGCTGTTTATCTTCGGCATCGTGTCGTTCACGAGCGTGTTCCTCGTGCTCGCGATTTTCTGGTCGATGGTGAGTGAGAAAACGAAAGACATCGGGATCTTGCGGGCGCTGGGCGCTTCGACACCAGGCGTTGCGTGGTTGTGGATCCGTTATGGCACCGCGATCGGGCTCATCGGCGCAACGGTCGGGACGATTGTTGGGATCGCCGTGGTTCGGAATATCAATGGAATTCACGATTGGTTGGGAGAAACCTTCAACCTTGTGATCTGGGATCCGCGGACTTACTACTTCATCGAGATCCCGCACGAAGTGGAAATCCCCAAAGCGATCATCGTCTTTGTCGTCGGCGTGCTGACCTGCGTGCTCGGATCACTGATCCCGGCGTTCCGCTCCGCTCGCATGGATCCAGTGAAAGCGTTGAGGTTCGAGTAAATGAGCGATCAAAGTACTCAATCCTCGATTCTTGAAGTCAAGAGCGTCCGCAAGACTTACAAGCTCGGACGCGTCAAGGTCCCCGTGCTTCACGGCGTGGACCTCACGGTCCATCACAAAGAATGGATCACGATCCTCGGCGCTTCGGGATCGGGAAAGAGCACGCTGATGCATCTGATTGGTGGTCTTGATCGTCCCGATCGATATCCAGAAGATCCAGCATCCATTGTCTACGGCGATCGTGTGATCACGAGCCTTGGATCGAAAGCACTAGATCGATACCGATCGACTGAGGTTGGGTTCGTATTCCAATTCTATCACCTGCTTCCTGAGCTGGATGTCTTGGGGAATGTGTGCATCGGCGCGATGATCCGGCACGGGCGGTTGGGCTATGTCTCCAATCGCAAATCTGTTGAATCGCGCGCCAAGGAGTTGCTTGAGCGATTCGGGCTCAGCGAACGGATCAAGCATCGTCCGGCGGAGCTGTCGGGCGGCGAGCGCCAGCGTGTGGCAATTGCTCGTGCGCTGATTAATGAACCAGCGATGTTGCTCGCGGATGAGCCGACCGGGAATCTGGACCTCAAAACAGGTGAATCGATCCTGGAAGTCCTTGCTGAACTCCAGCAAGATTCGGGTCTGACGATGGTCATGGTCACGCACGATGAGCGGATCGCGGCTCGTGCGGATCGTGTGATCCGACTGGTCGATGGGCGCGTTGAGGAACAATCCATGTCCCAGAGTGTTTAAATACGGCTCGAAATCGCTGATTCTGCTTTTTTGTTTGGTTTGAGAGGGTCAGGGTTCTACGATTGCATGACAAAGCAAGTGTTTCCTAACAAGAAACATGAGCGTGGTCGTCCGTCGAGACGGATTGGACCGAGTTGTCAGTGGAGAACACACTTTGAGCACCGCACATGCCAATCCATCGGGAGCGACTCCCAAGACGGAGTTTGCCAAATCGCAGGTGACGCTGACTGGGATGAGCGGGAAGCAGATCGCGGCAGATGTTGTCGAGTGCGGATCGGGAATGCCTGTGGTGTTCTTGCACGGGTTGGTGGGACTCAACGAGCACTGGGAGCATGTTGTTCGCTCGATCTCGGATCGTGCGCGCTGTGTGACTCTGGAGCTGCCGCTGCTCTCACTGCGGAAATCGGACTGCTGCATCCAAGCGGTGTCGGCGATGACGATGCAGTTCATTGATAAGCACTTTGATGAGCCTGTGGTTTTGGTGGGCAACTCGTTTGGTGGACATGTCGCGTTGCGCGTCACTCACGAGCGTCCTGAACTGGTCCGCTCGCTGATCCTTGCGGGATCGAGTGGGTTGATTGAACGGACTGTGGTCAAGGGCGCGCCTGTTCGTCCGACACGCGAGTGGCTCGTCGAGAAGATCGGTGAGCTTTTCTACGACAAGTCGTTCATGGCTGATGCGGATGTCGAGCGCGCGCACAAGCTGCTCAATGAGCGTGGAGGGGCGCGGGCGATGGTCAAGCTCTCCAAGAGTGCTCGCCGTGACAACATGACGGATGATCTCGGAGAGATCGAGCATCCGACGCTCCTGATTTGGGGGAAGGAAGATGTGGTGACCCCTCCGAGCGCGGGACAGGGATTCAGCGAGTTGATGCCGAACGCGGAACTCTTTTGGATCAACGATTGTGGTCACGCTCCGATGATCGAAGCGCCTGGACCGTTCGCAGAAGCGATGCACGCGTTCTTCGATAAGCACGGCTTCAGTTCAGACAGCAACTCATAAAGCGGACCATACTCATGCGTGCACCCACCCCCAATGCCGGGTATTCCATGACGAGTCTTGTTGGTGCGGCGCTGCGTGCTCGCGTGGAGATTCGTCGGCGCAAGCTCAATGACTTGGATTATTGGAAGCGATCGACCTGCTCGATCCAAGCGGCACAGCTCCGCAAGAACCTGAGTCTCTGTGTTCGCACGGACTTTGGGAAGAAGCACGGCTTCGGATCATTCGTTGAGATTGAAGACGATGCTCAGATGATCAGAGCGTATCGAGATGCACTTCCGATCAATGATTGGTATGTCTTCCAGGATTCGATTGGGCGCATGCGGGATGGTGGTGAGTCCGATGTGCTTTGGCCGGGACGCGTAGATCACTTCGCGCAGACTTCGGGAACGACAGCAGGGGATAAGTACATCCCGGTATCGCAGGAGATGTTCCGATCCAACTATCTTGCGTCGCTCGATATTTTCGCGCATCTGATCAATCGGGGTGTGCATCCAGAGCGGATGATGGGTGGGCGTTGTTTGTTCCTTGGCGGATCGACGGACCTGGAGTACAACGAGCACGGCATCGCGACGGGGGATCTGTCTGGATTGGTGACGCCTTTGATTAAGTGGCCGTTGTCGATGATCTATTCGCCGGGACCTGCGGTGGCGTTGATGAGTCATTGGCCTGACAAGATCGAAGCGATGGCGCAGCTCGCGATCGATCAGGACATCCGCTTCATCTCAGGAATGCCGAGCTGGGCTTTGGTGCTCATTGATCGTGTGATCGAACTCGCGAATGAGCGCGGGATGAACGCGAAGTGCGCGAGAGATGTTTGGCCAAACCTTGAGGTCTTCGTCCACGGCGGGGTGAACTATCGTCCCTTCATCGAGCGGATGAGTGTCGCTTTTTCAGGTGATCCGGAGATCGATTTCCCATGCCGACACGAGTTGTATCCCGCTTCGGAGGGATTCCTCGCGATGCAGGATCGCGATGACGATCTTGGGATGCGTTTGCTGAGTGACAACGGGATCTTCTTTGAGTTTGTCCCACGAGAGCAGATTGATGATGACAATCCTGATGTGTTCTCGTGCTGGGAGGTCGAGAAGGGACAGCAGTATGTGGTGGTCATGAGCACCAACGCGGGACTCTGGCGCTACATCATCGGCGATGTCGTCGAGTTCGATACGATCCCAGATGGTTTTAGTGGGAAGGGTGGCGATGGACCTGCACGGCTGCGGATCGTGGGTCGTCATCGACACTTCATCAACGCGTTCGGAGAGAACCTGATCGGTGAACACATCGAAGAAGGTGTGAGCGCGGCATCGCGCGATATCGGCGCGACGATCGGTGAGTTCACGGCGGCGCCTGTCTATCCCTCGCAATCGACACGCGCTGGACTTGAGATTGCCGTGGAGTTCCCGATTGCGCCGAGCACGGATCAGCTGATCCGTTTCCGAGATGCGTTTGATGCGCATGTTCGATCGATCAATGTCGATTACAACACGAAACGCTCTGATTCAGTGGGGATGAGCGATCCGACGATCACGATCCTGCCGGACGGGACATTCCATCGCTGGATGGACATGAAGGGCAAGCTTGGTGGTCAGCACAAATGCCCGCGTTGTGCGAATCATCGAGACATTCTGTCTGAAGTGCTTCAAGCGGCGCATCAAGAGACTGTTTGACAAGTCCATAGAAAGCGATCGCTGCGTCCTCTATAGTGTCTAGAGCGGGGAACTTAGACATAAGCGGGAGAAAAGAATGTCAGTACTCAATGTCGTCCATGCCGCGGACGCGATTCTTGAACAACTCAGCGACTACATCGGACTGATGGATGACGAGAAGTACACCAAAGCTTCAACGATCTTCCCAGCCGGGACGATTGGGAAGCACATCCGTCACACGCTCGATCATTTCCGATGCTCGATCAACACGCCTTCATGCGAGATGATTGATTACGACCATCGAACTCGCGGCGTGAGTGTGGAGACTGATCGGCAAGCCGCATTGACTGAGATATCTCAACTCCGCAGCGCGTTGGGTGGATTCGATGCCGATGGACTCAATGAGTCGGTCACCGCTCAGGTCATGTGTGCCGGCGATGGGTGTTGTGCGGAACTGCAATCCACTCGAGGCAGAGAGATCTTTTTCGCGCTCCACCACGCGATTCACCACAACGCGATCCTGAAGGCGATCGCGGCGGAGTTTGACATTGAGCTGGATGCCGCTTTCGGGACGGCACCATCGACGCTCAACTACGAATCCGGATTGGCGTCCAACTGATATGTGCACTCTTAGCGTGATACAGCTGCCCGGGAACGGGTACAGGGTTGTCCATAGCCGCGATGAGCAGCGGACTCGTGGTAGTGCGTATCCGCCGGCTCAGCGGATGATCAACGGCAAGCGGGTCTGGTATCCAACAGACAGCGACGCGGGGGGGACCTGGGTCGTGTGCGATGAGCACGGCGTCACGGCGGGGGTGCTGAACTTCAACGACTCGGAGCGGAGCAATCCGAATTCGACACAGTCGAGGGGTGAAATCCCGCTCATGATGATTGAGCACTCGGATCTCGATTTGATGCTTGAGCTGCTTCGGGGAATGGATCTGTCTGCGTACGCGACATTTACAGCGTTTGCGATCAAGCCAACAGATTCGGGAATCGATGTGCTGATTGTCGAGTGGGATGCGAGCGAGCTTTCGGTCGTGCGGACTCCGGATCAATCATTTGTGCCTGTGGTCGTCGCTTCATCAGGATTGGGCGATGAGCTGGTGCAGATCCGAGTGCCGTTGTTTGAAGAGATGGTTGCTTCAGATCCGACCCCAGAATCTCAGGATGCGTTTACCTGGCATCGATGGGACGATCGGCCTGAATATTCTGTGCTGATGTCCCGGAAGGACGCTCGTACAGTCAGCATCACCACCATTGAAGTGGGGGGAGTCGGTGAAGGCTCGTCTATCCCTGAAATGACCTACGAAGAGCTTGCGGAGAATGACCCCAAGCACGACCCGATCGGGGCGGGGATGCTACAGTAGTGGCATCATGAGCGAGTTCTTCAGCGACCTTATCACCAGTCAGTTCATTGTTTCGGCGCTTGCGATGGCGATCGGCGTTCACATCATCCTTGGATGTGCCGCGCTCTCCATCTGGATCGAGCGGAAACTGTCCTCGTATATTCAGGACCGCATCGGTCCCAATCGTGCGGGGTTTGACTTTGGTCTCCCGTTCCTGTCGTTCCTCAAGGGGATGCTTGGTCTGGGTCAGGTGCTCGCTGACGGCATCAAAGCGGTGACCAAAGAAGACTACACCCCTCCCAATGTGGACAAGATCCTGTTCACACTCGCGCCGATGCTCTCTGTGATTCCCGCGCTCATGGCGTTCCTGATCCTCCCATTGGGTGGATACTGGTTGATGCCTGAGATCACGCTTCCGCTCATCGGGACGATCGGTGGTGAGGTGGTCTCTGTTGCTGGCGCGGAGGTCTCGATCGGGATCATCTATCTGCTCGCGATCGCATCGGTCGGTGCGTACGGCATCACCATCGGTGGCTGGGCATCGAACAACAAGTACTCCATGCTCGGCGGTCTTCGTGCTACGGCTCAGATGATCTCGTACGAAATCCCGATGGGATTGGCTCTGCTCTGCTGCTTGCTGATCGCGGGATCGTTCATGCCCAACGACATCATCATGCACCAACGCGAGCACGGCTGGTTGATCCTCTCGCTCCCGCTCCCGGCGATCCTGTACTACATCTGTGTGCTCGCTGAAGCGGGACGCGCGCCGTTTGATAACGCGGAAGCCGAACAGGAACTGGTCGGCGGATATCACACTGAGTATTCCTCAATGCGATTCCTCCTCTTCCCACTCGCCGAGTATCTGCACATGGTCACGGGCAGCGCGTTCTTCGTGCTGTTGTTCCTCGGCGGATACGATCTCCCGCTCGTTGGGGCTCTTGCGACTGACGCAACCGGAACGCTCGCGGTTCTTCTGAAACTTGGTGTGTTTGTTGGCAAAACCATGCTGCTCGTGTGCTTCACGATTGCGCTGCGTTGGACAATCCCTCGTGTGCGTTACGATCAGGTCATGATGCTTGGATGGGGCGCGATGATCCCTGCTGGGATGCTCATGATCGTGGTGACCTCGATCATGGTCTATATGGGATGGACCAGTCTGGTTCCGATGCTCGGCGCCAACGCGTTGATGCTTGTGGTGATCATGCTTGGTCGTGCCGTGCTTGCGAAGATGTTCGGTCGTGCTGTGGTGAACCACAAGGTCCCGCTCTATGGATCGCGATACTCACCGGTCGAGGGAGAACAGGTCATCACTGGACCTTCCCATCCAATGGCGCGCCAAGACGCTCCGGCGTGATCTGATTTACTGCCAAGGCTTGATGTCGGATTGACGCAAACGCTGATAGAAGGTCGGCAGCAGGTATCCGCGATTGTTGTGGACATACACGCGTCCTGAGACGACGAATCTAGCAGAGTCTCCGAACGCGAGCGCTTGGTTCTCCATCGTCATCAGTAACGAACAAGGCTGTAGTGTCAGCTCTATCCCGAGCGGAGCGTCCTCGTCATCGTTGTCGAAGATGACTCTCCACGATCCATCAGGGGCGCGATCGATTCGAGCTGGCCTGCGGATCATCAGATCGCCTTCGCGGATTCCAGGTGCGAGTTCGGGAGCCGCTACTTGGAGTTGCGTCGATTGGGAGCGTGGTCGTTGTGTGCTTGCGAATCGATCATCGATTGGGTTGTTCAGCGAGGCGCCTGAAGGCACTCCGCTCTCGTCATCAAGTTCTCGAAGTAGATCGAGCACATCGGGGTCTTCGTCGAGTTCTGCCGGCGGAACCACGGGCTGCACTTGCGGTTCTTCGGCGGTTTCAGTCGGCGCTTCGATGATGTCGGAGAGTCCGAGGGTAAAGTCAGAGATCAGCAGATGGTTTCGGCCGTGGTAAGTAAGAATTTCTCCTGAGACAGTGACTGGCTGGTTTGCCCAGATGTTTTCGAGTCGCTCGAGCGCGGCGCATGGGAGCAGGAGGACAGGGCCTTCCCCAGAGAGTCGCTGCTCAGGATCAGGGACGAAGATCAAGCGATCATTTGGCGCCGGAACGAGTCGGCCTTTACGCGAGAGTATGAAGGACCCCTCTGCGAGGGTGGAAGGTTTGTCGATCGATCCGATCGAGTTGTTGACGACCTGCATCCAGTCCTGGCCTTTGGTCAGTCCCGTCTCGTGAGGTTCGGAGGTCCGAGGTTCGGTCGGTTCGATTGGGGTCTCATCAGTCCCCACACGCGGCATCGAATCCTTGAGGATCTCGATGCGTTGGTGTTGGTTCTTTTCCTCAGACTCTGGGGTATCGGTATCCAGAGTCTGTGCTCCAGCGGTTGCGCCGGCGAGGAATACAAGAAGCATTGCGGAGGGTATGAATCGCATTGTGGTCCTGATGGGTGAGAATTGCGTGCTGATACCTGTATCCTATCGTGCTTTCGGGGTCGAGTTGTTGACCTTTGGAGGGGGGCGTTCTAGCGTCACCCCCGGCACTTGGTGCCGAGGAGCACATATTGGCCGTGTGCCCGAGTGGACTAAGGGAGCGGATTGCAAATCCGCTGTGCGAAAGCCAATCGTGGGTTCGAATCCCACCGCGGCCTTTACGGAGAGCCGACCTCACGGATCGAGGTCGGTTTTTTCGTGTGCATCGAGGTCAGAACCACTAGGATCAGGTCATGAGTGATGCATCAGTTGACAACATCGAGCAGACCAAGCAAGCCGCGGACGCGTTCCGTCGCGATTTCTTGGGAGTCCAGGAGCAGGTCGGACGAGCGGTGGTGGGGCAGCGCGAGACGGTCGAGGATCTACTGACTTGTTTGTTCGCGGGTGGTCACGCGCTGCTCGAGGGTGTGCCTGGGATCGGGAAGACGCTGTTGGTGCGGACGATTTCGCAAGCCGTGGATCTGAGCTTTGGTCGCGTGCAGTTCACTCCGGACTTGATGCCGGCGGATATTACTGGGACGACGATCGTCGACGAGATCGAGGATGAGTCGGGGCATGTGCGTAGAGGATTCAGGTTCCAGCCTGGACCGATCTTCGCGAACATCGTGCTTGCGGACGAGATCAATCGCGCGACTCCCAAAACGCAGTCGGCGCTGCTCGAAGCGATGCAGGAGCATTCTGTCACAATCGGCGGCGTGACTGGCGCGACGCACGAGCTTCCGAAGCCGTTCTTCGTGCTCGCGACGCAGAACCCTGTCGAGCAGGAGGGGACCTATCCGCTCCCTGAGGCGCAGCTCGATCGGTTCTTCTTTAAGCTCCGCGTGGGGTACGCATCGCGCGAGGAGATGGGACGGATCGTAGAGCTGACGACTGGATCGGAGGAAGCGAAGATCGAGAAGGTCCTTGATGGCGAGCAGTTGCTCGCTCATCAGCAGCTCGTTCGGCGTGTGCCGGTGTCGGCGCATGTGCAGGATTACGCGATCCGCTGTGTGCTTGCGACGCATCCGAGTGGTGAGCTTTCCGATGGACGCTTTGCGACTCCGATGGTGTCGCGCTTTGTGCAGCTCGGCGCGTCTCCTCGTGCGGCTCAGGCGCTGATGCTCGCGGGCAAGTGCCGAGCACTGCTCGACGGACGCGCGACGGTCTCGATCGAGGACATCCAGCGAGCGGCGCTCCCAGCGCTTCGGCATCGGATCATGCTCAACTTCGAAGCGTCTGCGGAGCAGGTGGACGCAGACGCCGTGGTACGGAACATCGTGGAAACACTCCCTCGCGACGCTCAATAGCGTTTTCTGGGTTTTTTTGCCTAGCAATTGGGCAGGAAGACCAGTTGTGATTTGAAATCATATTTTCTCTGGAACATGTGTCTCGTTCGATCGGATAGCTCGCGTCGATCGGTGTGATTGTGTGGTCGCCGACGGCGAGATGTGTGACATCAGCAGTCTTGCGCACAGAAGGCTGATTTAGGGACAAAGCCGCACTCAACTGGAGAAGAACATGAAAAATATGTGCGCGATCGCTGCGCTCATGCTGGCGGGGACATCAGCATGGGGCGGCGTGACGGACGACTTTGAGAGCTACGAAGTTGGGCAACTGCCGGGAGGGGATTGGCAGGATTTCTCGGATTGGGTTGCCAATCCAACGATCCCGAGTCCAAGCGCGACGGTGATTCAGACGACTGATGCGCATGGGAATCAGACGCAAGCCGTGCAGATTGATGGGGACGGGATCGGGACATCTGGAGGGATCGGTGCGCTTGTTGAGCACTCGCGTGTCCAGCGCTTTGAAGCGGACATCCGTATTGATCAGCGCGGGAACGGGAACTATCCCAACTGGACATATGCCGCGGGATTCTTTCAGGTGACGGATCAGACCGATCCGATACGGATGCCTCAGGCGTTGGTGTATTCCATCAACACTTCTCGCGCGTTCCGTTTGTACATCCACAATGCGGACGGCAATGGGGGGTTGACCAGTGATGTCGCGCTCGATGGGGCGCTCTATGAGCTCGATACCTGGTATCGCATCGCGATCGAGGTGGACACGGCGACCGGAGAGTTTGAGACTTCCATCATCAATCTGGAAACTGGGGAGCAGGTTGTCGATCACACGCATTCAGTCACAAACTGGAACAGCGACTTTGGTCAGTACAACATGATCTCGGTCAACGATGGCGAGTACGGCTCGCGTCCCGGTACGCTCGGGAACATCACCACAATCGACAATGTCACTTATGTACCAGCTCCCGCAGGGGTTGGTCTTCTTGGACTTGGAGCGCTGTGCGTGCAGCGCCGACGCTGATTTAGAGGAGGAATTTTATGAAAGCAGGATGGAGTGTAGCAGTTCTCTCAGTGTGCTCGTCTCTCGCGATTGCGGGTGTGACTGAGGACTTTGAGGGATACAGCATCGGGGATTCTCCCGCGGGTATTTGGCAGGACGCCGCGGACTTTATTACCAATCCGACGAATGCGTCACCAACGGTGCAGGTCATCGGGACGACTGACGCGAACGGCAACGCGACCAACGCGATGCAGATCCAGGATGGACTCGGAACCTCAGGTGGTCTGATTGCCCATGTTGGGCATGATCGGATTCAACGCTTTGAGACCGATCTGCGTTTGGATCAAGCCGGGAACGGGAGCAGTCCGAACTGGATTTCTGCGGCTGGGTTGTTTCAGCAGACCGTGCAGGATGATTTCAACTGGATGCCTCAGGCGTTTGTGTACGCGACGCGGAACTCGAATCGATTCCGTTTGTTCGTGCAGAACGCAGACGGGCGAGGTGGTGCGAATCGTGACTTTGGTCTCGGTTTACATACATGGGAGTTCGATACTTGGTATCGAGTTGTCCTCGAAGCAGACACGCTGACTGGTCAGTTTGAGGTCTCGATCATCAATCAGGAGACTGGAGAGGTCCTGGTGGATGCAACTCGGACTTACAACAACTGGAACAGCGCGTTTGGTCAATACGATCACATCACTGTCAACGATGGTGAGTACGGCAACAACATCGGAACCATCGGGAATATGGCGACCATCGATAACATCGGTTATGTGCCAAGTCCCGCTTCGATGATGGGGCTCGTTGGCGGTGCATTGATCAGCACACGACGCAGACGCTGATCGGCTCGTTAAAACGAGTACGGATCGTTGACCAGTGCCCGTCTTCGCACAACTGTGGGGACGGGCATTTTCGTTGCTTCTTCGCATGCTTGAGCGAGCGCCATCATGAACTTCTCGTGCTCAGGACACGCATCGATGCGATCGAGGAAGTCATCGACACGCCACGCGGCGGGATCATCGGGTTCTCCGGCTTTCATCGCGTCCTCGATCGCTTGATCTCCGAGCTGTTCGCTTGCGTAGTTGAACCACTGGGGATCGATGGTGTCGGGGTTGTTTGGAGGTTCGATGCGGATGCGGACGACGCGTTCTCCGACGCCGACGATTGGCCAAAGGCCGTTGGACATCTGTGGTTCGCGCGTAAGTACGAACACAGCCACACCTGCTGCGTTCGCTGCCGTGCGGAACTGACGAGCATCAGCGCCGACAAGGTTGGGCGCGAACAGATAGCATCCCATCTCCGGGAGTCCTTGGATGTCTGAGCCCTTCGAGATGACTTGTGCCGGACCTTGTTCGAGTGCATCGAAACGGATCGCACGCTGCGCTTCGAGCAGCGGCATGCAGATGCGCGCCATGCGGTTGAAATCGCCTCGCGCGCGAGCGAGCTGGAGCGCATCACGGCAGAGCATCGCGGCATGGAGTGACATCCCCGATGCGAGCGCATCGCTTGCGTGACCCATCATGGTGTCGATCTGGTTGGACTCGGCGGCTGCCTGCGTCTGAGACACGGGGGAGATGTCCTCAAAAAAGCCCATCTACAACGGCATGCCGAGCAGATTAGGCGGGGTTGGTGCTCGATTTCATCGATGACAGCAGTGTTGACCACTGATCAGCGAGTTCATTGAGATCATACTCGATCGTGTCACCAAGCAAAGACCAATCTTCGTTTTTGAGCGTTTCTCGGACATCCTCGAGCGACTTTGACAGTTTATTGACAATCTCAGTCGCGGGTTGTTGATTCACAGAGAGGGTGTTGATGTCAAGATCGGTAACTTGGGTAATCTGGTCAACAATGTCGCGCATCGCTTGCCAGCCTTCCATGATTGCTCGGAGCGATTGCATCGCGTTGTCCATGTCTCCTTCGCGGATCTGCAGAGCGCCGGCTTGTTGATCGGCTTTGAGCAGGTCGATGGATTCGATTGCGGTGTCGATGGTGTCGTTCACCAGAGCCGCGGTGTTCGCCGTGGTGAATCGGAGCTCGGAGATTGGTGGGAGGTCGCTCGCGTCCTCGTCGAAAAATGCATCTGTCGCTGGCTGACCATCGACGAGGATGTCCACGATCAGTCGGCCTTGTGATTCAGCGTGCAGCCGTGCTTGTTCCAGCGCGGTGTCCAGGTCTGCTGCAGATTCGAGTTGTGTGTCATCGATCCAGATGTTCATATTTTTTCCGTTCAAGTCGTGGGTTGTGTCGTCGATTGCGTGTTTGAGTCTGATTCAGGAACTGGAGCACAACGAGCGCGTTCCTTGTGTAGGAGTCTCAGGTTTCGTGCGTAGATCACGATCCCTGTGGATTGTCCCATGACGCCGACGATGTCGACGCGCCAGACGAAGTAGGTGAAGAGGCAGATGCCTCCGATGAAACTAAACCACCAGAAGATTTCGGGGACGGTCGAGACTTGTGAGCGTTCGGAGACGATCCACTGGATGAACATGCGTCCGAAGAACGCGGTTTGACCGATCAGTCCGATCGCGACAAATCCGAAGGTGCTCCAGCTGGTGATGTTGAAGAATCCGAGCAGGTGTCTTTCGAGTGCTGGCCGTGCGTTCCAGTGTTCGACCTGAGATGAGATGAACGCGTCGAGCTCCGCAGGGGAGAGCATCTCGTCGGAACGCAGTGATGCAGGCGCGATGATTTTGTACTGGACCTGCTCTCCGGAGTGCGAGCGCATGAGCATGATCTCGTGAGCGCCGACGGAGACGGTGAGGTCGGTCGCGGAGCGCGAGAGCGCTGGTTGGAGGACCAGCCACATCCCGAGAAACACAAGGAGGATCATCGCGATGATTGGGCCTGACTTCATGCGTTGATGGTTTCTGAGCTCTCGGTGCTTGTTTCGGTCTTGGAGTCCGTCGTGTGTATCTCTGGTATCGGCTTGATTGTTGCTTCGACAGAAGTCACTGGACGACGGCGGTTGCGCATCCATCGCATCGCGAAGAGATCGACGAGACCTGGGAGGGCGCGTTTGGTGATCCCCATGCCGTATTTGGGCTCGCCGGCGTGTCGGTTGCGATGGTTGACGGGCATCTCGATCACGGTGTATCCGAGATGACGCGCCGTGACGGGAATGAATCGGTGCGCCCCTTTGAACTCGAGCGGGAGCTGGAGCGCGATCTCGCGTTTCATGATGCGGAGCGAGCATCCGGTATCGGTGATCGAGTCTCCGAGGACCCACAAGCGAAACTTGCGTCCGACCCACGATCCGAACTGACGGATCTTTGCGTCGCCTTGCTTGCGTACGGCGGAGCGATCTCCTTGCACGAAGTCGGCGCCGGAGGATTCGAGGAGCTTGAGCATCGCGGGGATGTCGGCGGGGTCGTTCTGGAGGTCCGCATCGAGGGTCGCGATGAGTCGTCCGCGTGCGGCGCGGAATCCGGCGTGGAACGCGGCGGATTGGCCGTTGCCTGAACCCTTGGGGGTGTTGGTCATGGAAACGCAGCGGACCCACGGGCGATGTGGTTGGTGCGCGATCGCTTTGTCGCGAGTTGAGTCCGTGGAACCGTCATCGACGACGATGAACTCGTAGGTGATTGAGAGGGGGTCGCACGCGGCTTCGATCTCCTCGACGAGCTTATCGATGTTGTCTTCTTCGTTGTGCGCCGGCGCAAGGACAGTGAGCTCGATATTCGAGATGGGGAGGTCTTGATTGGTGGAGGGAGAATGCGTGTCCATTGAGGTTCCTGCGCGGGCCGTCTATCCTAGAGTCTCTTCCCCGATTTGGCAGGAAAAACACGGAGACTCCTCGATATGCACTTCCACGAAGAAGAGAATGTTGGCCCTCAGACTGTTCCGGTCCGGATTATCCTTGAGAATCCGGAGGAACTCAACGAGGACGGCTCTGACAAAGCGGAGCATGAGTTGATGGCGGCGAAGGGTGAGCACCTGCTGAATCTGGCGCTGCGCAACCACATCAACATCGAGCATTCCTGCGGCGGGGTCTGCGCGTGCTCTACCTGCCATGTCTACATCGAGCAGGGGATGGACTCACTCACTGAAGCGGAAGAGGAAGAGGACGATCGCGTGGAGGAAGCTCCGGGGCTCCAGATCAACTCGCGTCTTGCGTGTCAGTGCGAGATCGAGGGTGAGGGACCGATCGTGGTGCGTGTCCCGGCGTGGAACCGCAACGCGATCAAGGAAGTGCCTCACTAGGGTCATTCCGGTGTGCTGATGGGATCAATGCTCTATCCTATCGGTATGAAGAAACTGTCTTTCATCCAGATCACCGCGCTCGCTTTGCTTGCGATGCTGTTTGCTGTCCCGTGTGCCGCGTCTGTTGATGCGGGTGATGAGGGCTCGAAGAAGAAGCACAACTGGATCATGAATCCTGTGTGGGCGTTCATGCGTGTCGAGGTTCCCAAGCCTGAGAACCTTGACGGCGCGAAGGGGTTCGGTCTGGTCATTACCAACTCGGACTTTGAGGATCCCGGAGAGGGGTTCTCTTGGGATGAACCGAACCATCCCAACGCGATCGGTATTGGGTTTGATGTGCACAATCCTCCTCCGACGGATATCGAGCCGGATGAGAACGGGCGCGTGATGGGGTGGTTCGATGAGTTCGGCAACTGGTACGATCGTCCGCAGCGGGAAGTGTCTGTGCATGTGGATGGTCAGGAGCGGATCAATGTGCTCTCTCCTGTGGAGTTCCGGACTGGAGAGCAGATTGATATCGCGGTCCAGCTCAACTATGTTACGGGCGGGGCGCACATCGTCGTGCTGATCAACGGCGAGGTTGTGATCGACGACATGCTCTGGGGGGTGCGTGCCGGGTTGTGCACACTGACGAGCGGCACGATCGGGGATTCGATCAAGATCAAGTCCATGCGCATCATGGATCATGAGTTCAAGAAGGGTGACTATCAGGAGCCGGTGCGTGTGTCGGTGTTTGATAAGGAGCTGCTGACCAACGCGGCTTGGCTCAAGTCGGATGTTGATTTCTCAGAGATCCCAGAGAATGTCGGGCGCGTGATCGCGACGTTGACGCTGAGTGAGCCGGAGGTTGGGTATGACCACTGGGACAAGAAGGGGACGATCGGGATCCGAGTTCCTGGAGCAGAAGGCGAAGACGCGGAGCGGTTCGAGGTGTTCCGGTTTATCACGCCGTATCGGAGGGGGTGGACGTGGTACATGGATGTGACGGACTTGCTGCCGTTGTTTGAGGACGCTCGGGAGTTTGATGCGCACATCGGGACCTATATGAAGGGTTGGCTGGTGAGCTTTGATCTGGATTTCTATCCTGGGGAGCTTGAGCGTGAGCCCATCAAAGTCGTGAACCTATGGAACGGGAACGCGGATATTGGTGATCCAGAGAAACCGGTCGAGGATTTTTATGTCGATCGCGTGGTTGAGGTCCCGGAGGGCACAACGCACGCACGCGTTCGCGCGACGGTCACGGGGCACGGCATGTTCCCCAACTCCAAGAACGCTGGGGAGTTCATGCCGATCTGGAGGACGCTGACGATCAGCAGCGAGGCGAACGAGGGCGATGTGCTCGAGCAAGATTTCATCAGTAAGTCTGAGCGGAATCATCTGTGGAAGACGGATGTGTATCTGAATCCGTGTAGGCCTTAGGGGGGGACGTGGAAGTTTGATCGTTCGGGATGGGCGCCAGGGGACAAGGTCGAAGCTTGGAAAGTGGATGTGCAACCCGAGTTCATGTTCGGCGAGACGATTACGATTGAGTACGATCTCGAAGAGTACCTCAATGAGGGGCGAGGCGAGACCTGGGCGCCGCACCACTGGACCGATGCGGTGGTGGTCTTCTACAAGTAATCGAGATACATATGGCACAACGCAAACTCCACGACAAGTACTTCAAGCAAGCGAAACGCGAGGGCTACGTCGCGCGCTCCGCGTACAAGCTGCTGGAGATCCAGCAGCGGCGTAAGCTGATCCGAAAGGGGGATCGCGTGCTTGATCTGGGGTGCGCGCCGGGATCGTGGATGCAGGTCGCGGAGAAGCTTGTGGGTCCGGATGGTTTGGTGGTGGGGATTGATCTGCAAAGGGTTTCTACGCCGTTTGGTGAGAACGTGCGGACTGTGCAGGGGGACTTTACCAAGGTGGACATCGCGGAGCTGCTCCCTCCCAAGGTGATGCAGCAGAAGAAGGTGTTTGATAAGCCTGATGACGAGCAGCCGGAACCTGAGCTGGTGCAGCCGTTGTTCGATGTGGTGATGTCGGACATGGCGCCCTCGACGACAGGGCACGGCGATCACTTCTTCTCTGAGCGTTTGTGTCAGGTGATCGTGGACGAGCTCCCGAACCTGCTCAAGAAGAACGGCAACTGCACGATGAAGGTCCTCGAAGGGGAGACCTTCCCTGATCTTCTGAATCGTGTGAAGAAAGCATTTCGCACGGCAGGGGCGATCAAACCAGACGCGTGCCGAGATGTGTCGCGTGAGACCTATATCTTTGGGATTGGGTTTAATCCTGCGAAGGTGCGCGTGCGTGGTGATCAGGGTCCGAAGGGTCTGCAAACGCCGCCGGGTTGGAGCGAGTGAGTTTTTTAGCGCCCATCGCGGGACTGATCGCGGGCGGGATCGGCTCAACGCTCGTGGTTTTGTTCTGGATGCTCAAGCTGCGGCGCAAACCAGTGCGGGTGTCATCCACACTGCTCTGGAAGAAATCGGTGCGTGATCTCGAAGGGAATATCCCATGGCAGCGTGTGCGTCCTTCGTTCTTGCTGTTCTTGCAGTTGCTCGCGGTGCTGCTGCTGTCTCTTGCGATCGCGCGTCCTGTGCGCGATGCGGGGTTGGTGGTGAGCAGCGAAGTGATTGTTGTGATCGATGCGGGGGCTTCGATGGGGGCGATCGGGGATCTGGATGGTTCGACGCGTCTGGATATCGCGAAGCGTGATGCGAACGGGCTTGTCCGGCAGCTTGGGGGCCGATCATCATCTACGCGATTTCGAGTGGTGAGGGCGGGAACGCAAGCTCGGCTCGTGAGCGGACGCGCCGGGACCTGGCGACAAGCGATCGCGGCGATCAACAGCATAGAACAGTCCGAAGCGCCGTCTGATCTGGTCAGCGCGATGGAACTGGTCGATTCGATGCAGTCTGAGGACATCAGCGAGGAAGATACTTCAACTGAGAGCGCCTCAGTGTATGTGTTCAGCGATGACCAAGAGATTGCTTGGGCGGGTGCGGAACTTCGCGTTCCGATTTCAGACAATCCTGAAACGCTCGGGAATCTCGGATTGGTGGTGCTCTCGGCGCAGCGGGATCAAGCGGATCCCGATACCTGTCGCGTGTTCGTGACGATCGCTGGGATGATTGGTGTGAAGACTGGGGTGGTTGTGCAGGCGCGTGACGGAGAAGCCGTGCTCGCGAGTCGGGCGATGGAGCTTGTTCCGGATGAGCTGGGGGTCGCGGAGTCTACGGCGACGCTCGTGTTTGAACTGGATCACGCGGCATTGATTGAGGTGGGATTCGCACGCAACGATGCGCTGTCGAGTGATCAGGTCGGATGGGTGTCGCTCCCTGATCCATCCCCGATCTCGACGACGGTGATCGCTCCTGATGGGATCGCGGATCCGCTGCTGGTTGATGTGCTTGGTGCGTCGACTGGTGGACGGGTCGATGTCGTCGGGCCTGGGGAGTCGGTGTCTGGAATGACTGGGTTGATGGTGTATGACCGAATCGAGCGGGATGCATTGGTGCAGATCCCATCGATCGCGTTTGTCCAATCCGAGGAACGGCGAGACACACTTGATCGTGTGCTGAGCTGGGAGCGTGGGCATCCAACGATGCGTGATGTGGATCTTGGTTCGCTCAGGTATATCGGAGTTGATGGACTCGAAGGGGATGCGCTCGCGACGGGAACACGCGGGGCGCTGATCGCTGAATCTGCGGATCGTGGTGTTCGTCATCTGCAGATTGGGTTTGCGCTCGCGGATTCGAACTGGA
>WUAJ01000190.1 GCA_009827215.1 Phycisphaeraceae bacterium | reverse complement strand
CGAAGACGAAGCCGTCTTTGTGGTGCTTTCCGAGTCGGTACATGGAGAGGAACATGAAGACGGCGGCGGCCCAGTCAAGGCCGTAGTACGAGAAGAGGAAGTTGTGGATGGATTCAGGCATTGGGGAGAGTGTAGGGGTGGATGGGACTAGAGTGGTTGGTGACTTGAAGGAGTGCTGATGATGTCTGAATCGCCTTTGATTTTGGGTGTGAGCGGGTTGCGTGGGATTGTGGGGGAGAGTCTGACTCCTGAGGTGGCGGTGCGGTACGCGGCGGCTTTTGGGACATGGATTCAAGAGAAGACAGGTGAGCGTCAGCCGTTGGTTTTGGTGGGGCGAGATGGGCGGCTTGGCGGGGAATCGACTTACACAGCTGCGATCAGTGGGTTGCTGGCGACTGGTTGTCGAGTTCGACGGTTGGGGATTGCGATGACGCCGACTGTGGGGATGCAGTGTGATCTTGCGAAGGCCGATGCTGCATTGATAGTCACGGCAAGTCACAATCCACAAGAGTGGAATGGGATCAAGATTTTGATTCGAAAAGCTGGTTGGTCAGTTAACGAAGAATCAGATGCGCGCGGAAGTGTTGAAGATTCTGTTTGTGACGCGTGTGCTCCAGATGCGGCGACTGCTCAAGAGATTGTTGATCGGTTTACATGCGGAACAATTGACTGGTGGAATGGCAAGGATATTCGTGATTCGAGTGTTGATGACGATGTTGAGCACCCTCATTGCTTGAAGGTACTCAATGCATGCGATCATGTAGTTGGTGCGCCGAGCGGGCAATACTGGAATCACTTTGAATCACTGCGGAGTATGAGTGTTGTGCTTGATTCGGTAAACTGCAGCGGATCTTACATCACACAGTTGTTCTTTGATGACACGCCTTGCAAGGCCGTAAACTTGCATGGCGAGCAGTCTGGCCGGTTCCCGCACACACCTGAGCCGACGAAGGAGAATTTGTCGGGCGAGGGTGGGTTGTGTGATGTGGTGCCTGGGATCAAGGCGGATGTGGGTTTTGCGCAGGATCCGGATGCGGATCGGTTGGCGATTGTTGATGAGCGCGGCGAGTACATCGGGGAGGAATACACACTGGTGTTGTGCGCGATGGCGTTGATGGAGGCGCGTGGTGTTCAAGATTCGAAGAAGGGGAAGCCTGTCTTTGTGGTGAATCTGTCGACTTCGCGGATGATTGATGATGTCGCGGCTCATTACGGCGCGGAGGTGGTGCGCTCGGCGGTGGGGGAAGCGAATGTCGTCGAGCAGATGAAGGTGCTTGAGGCGCAAGGGAGGGATGTCGTTCTTGGGGGTGAGGGGAACGGCGGGGTGATCTGGGCGGAGGTGACGTATGTGCGGGATTCGCTCTCGGGGATGGCGCTGGTGCTGTCGCTGATGGCGCGGACTGGTAAGTCGGTGAGTGAGCTTGTGGAGATGGTGAACTCGTTTGGGCCGACGGATGAGGTGAAGGGGAATGGGTACACGATCTTGAAGGCGAAGTCGGATCTGGCGAGCAAGGCGGACGCGGTGCCTGTGGTGAAGCATCTTGACTGGATCTATAGCGGGCAGGCGGGGTGCCGGGTGGATCTGCAGGACGGGATCCGGATCGACTGGGACGAGCGTGGGGTGTGGGCGCATGTGCGGGCGAGCAATACGGAGCCGATCATGCGGGTGATTGTGGAGGCGCCGAGCAAGGCGGAGGCGGAGCGTGTGGCGGCGGAGATTGATGGGCATATACTGGGGGCATGAGCGATATGGTGACAGACTACGAGATCGGTTCGAAGGTGCGCGTGACTCAGCAGTTGATGCTGCATGATTCTGCGGAGGTGACGAGCGTGGAGGGGGTTGTGCTGCGGGTGGGTCAGCAGAAGACGGGGTCGTGGTTTGCGCACGGGCGTGACAAGAAGCTGTGGCTTGATCGGGTTGAGCTCCGCAAGGACGATGGCGAGCTGGTGGTGGTGAATCTGGATCAGCACTCGCGGGTCGAAGTGATCGACTGAGATCAGACACATTGAAGATTTGAAGCGGCGTTCTTGATGGAACGCCGTTTTTGTGCGCACAGATTTGCGGCGTTTTTTGGCGGCGGATTGAAAATCTCAAAAAGTTTGAGGCCTTTGTTTTCAGTGCTTTGCGCGCCGGGGTGTGCGTGGGGTGACGGGTTTTGTGCGCACGCTGGTGTCCGCTGGGTCCATTGGGTGAGCGTGTGAATGGATGCACGCAGGGATGAGGAGGCGGGAATGTCTGACCAGGGATCGAGTGGGTTGTCGGGAAATGCTCAATCACGATGGGCGCTTGTGCAGGCGCTGATTGCGCAGCACGAGCACGGGGTGAAGCCTCGGCTTGAACAGTTGTGGGCGTATTACCGCAACCCACTCGAGCTGGTCGGACGCAGCGGGACGGTGCAGGGCGCGAGTCCGACGGGTTGGTATCGGATGGCGCAGGAGCGGGGTCTGCCGACACGCGTGACGGGGACGAGTCTGGATGGGGTGAGTGCTCCGAGCGGGCGGCGCGAGGTGGTGATCGAGAACGATATCGGGTGGCGCGTCGGGACGATGGTGGACTTTATGTTCGGCTCTCCGGTGCGGATCGAGTCGCTCGCGGAGGATGAGCGGGTTCAGGAAGTCATCGAGGGGATTATCGAGCGGGTGTGGGAGCACAGCGGGGGGATCGCGCTGATGCAGGACATCGCGACGCTGGGGCATGTGTACGGGTATGTGGATCTGCTGCTTCGGGTTGATGAGGACTTGCTTGTTGGCGCGGGTGTGGAGACGGTGCACGAGGCGTTCTCTATTGAGCCGATCGAGCCTCGGCGCGGGGTGGCGATTGTGAGTGACTCGGATTATCGCGAGCTTGATGCGTACGCGATCCACTTTGAGCGTGAGCTCAATGAGGTTGATGAGGACGGGAAGAACTCGCTTCGGAATCGGTTCGGGCGTTTGGTCGGGGCTTCGCAGGAGCGATCGGCTCGCAAGCGATCGACAGTGACGGAGGTGATTGATCGCGGTGGGTGGTCGTTGTTTGAGGACGGCGAGTTTGTGTCGGGTGGATCGCGGGCGGTGCTTGGTGATGTGGTGCCGGTGGTGCATATTCAGAACATGAGTCAGCCGTTTGTGTATGCGGGGTTGGGTGAGGTGGAGGCGCTGATTCCGCTTCAGGATGAGTTGAATACGCGGCTGAGTGATCGTGCGAATCGGGTGACGCTTCAGAGTTTCAAGATGTATCTGGCGCGTGGGATCGAGGGGTTTGACGGGAGCGGGGTTGGGCCTGGGACGGTGTGGAGTACGGACAATCCGGAGGCGTCGATCGTGGGGTTTGGTGGTGATGCGAGCAGTCCGAGTGAGGACTCGCATATCGCGGAGATCCGCGAGGCGATGGACAAGATATCTGGGGTGCCGCCGCTGGCGGGGGGTGTGGTCAAGGCGAAGCTGGGGAATCTGAGCAGCGCCAATGCGCTGCGCGTGACGCTGATGGGATTGATCGCGAAGACGATGCGCAAGCGCGTGACCTATGGGCGCGGGATCGAGCAGGTGAGCATGTTGGTGCTCAGGGCGCTGAACGAGGCGGGGGTCGTGCGGGTTTCTGAATCGGATCGCGGCGTTCGCGTGGTGTGGGGGGCGCTGGGTCCGATCGGGGACGAGGAGACGCTCGACGCGGCGCAGGCGAAGGTGGAGCTTGGGGTTCCTGAGGAGCAGGTGCTTGATGAGCTTGGACTTGGCGAATCGGATCCTGGGATTGTGTGATCGATTGAAAACTGTGAAAGGAGATTGGCATGAGTTTGAAGGGTGTCGGCGGCGATCCTGTTGATCAGGGTGGGCCGGATGGAAGAGATACAGATGGCGTGGCTTTGAACGAGGAAGTGATCTGGAAAGCGCGAGCGGAGGAAGCGGAAGAGCAGCTCGCGGCGTGTCAGGCGAGGGTTGGCGAGCTTGAGTCGGAGCTTGCGTCAGCGAACGAGGCGCTGGTCTCGACGCAGCGGCGCGGGGAGATCGAGCGGGAACTGACGGCGGCGCGGACAGTGGATCTGGAGACGGCGTGTTTGCTGACGGAGGCGACGATCGGGGAGATGGATGAGCCGGATGTCACGGTGGCGGTGCGGGAGCTCAAGGCGCGGAAGCCGTTTCTGTTCTCGTGCTCCAAGCACGGCGTGCATGCGGGGTCGTCGATGAGTGCGCAGGCGAGTTCGCAGAGCGCTGGACTTGGGGAGCTTGCGTCGAGCGCGCGGAGCAGCGGGGATCGGAACGAGTTGCTGCGGTACTTGCGTGCTCGTCGGGCGCTTTGAGTGTTGGTGATTGAGTGATTGTTTTGGGTTGAGATAGAACAGAAGGAGAATGGGTATGGCATTTACTGGGAAGGCGAGTTATTCGGGTGGTGCGGATCTGCCGGAGCTTGTGGAGGATGTGAGCGACATCATCGGAATCGTGAGTCCGTTTGAGACGCCGCTGCTTGATCACTTGGGGGATGCGAAGCGGAGTGCGTTGTCTACGGTGCACGAGTGGATCGAGGATACGCTGCTTGCGAATAAGGGGACGATCAATCAGACGACGTTTACTCCAGATCCGGAGTCGGCGACTGGGATTCTGGTGGATGATGCGAGTGTGTTCAAGGTCGGTGATCTGGTGCGTCCGGGTCAGAGCGGCGAGGTGATGCTCGTTGAAGCGGTGGATACGGGGAGTAATGTGCTTGGTGTTGTGCGTGGCGTTGTGCG
>WUAJ01000189.1 GCA_009827215.1 Phycisphaeraceae bacterium | reverse complement strand
GCTGAGATGGCTTGTGAAATCAGCGTGCCGATCATCGAAACCATAAACAAAGACACCAGAATCGTGCGTATGTAGGTCCACGATCCGCGTCCCAATGTGTTCGATGAACACTCTGCACGAAACTGACCGTCACGCTGTGAGAGCGGTCGAGGTGTTGTCGTGTGGGAATGTTTTGTTGAGTGTATTTGCATTGGACTACAAGCGGAGAGATTCGGACGCGCACGCAGTGGAGACACTCGACTGAATTGAACTGAAACTATTGAAATTGCCTTGGATTCGATCGAATCCAGTTCAAATTACAGCCCGCCGATCCCTGGTTTATGGATGACTGACTTTCCTACACAGACTGATCGCACAAAACTGTGGCAAGGTCTTTAGGGTGAACTGACTGATTGACGATGGAGCGCAACCGATTTTGGAATACACAACGCGAGATCCCACGGATCGAGTCCGGCTTGAAGGTCATGAGAATGGGCCCAGTCCTCGCCCGCGCACGCGTGCGCCTCGACAGCGATAGAGGTCGTATACAACAAGTCCAGTTCTTTGCTGTTCACGCTCTGGGCGCTGAGTGACGCGATGATCCCGCTCAGTACATCCCCGGTGCCTCCTGAGCCGAGACAGGGATGTCCATTGCAGCAGACCCATGCTCTGTTGTTATCGCACACAACAGTTCCGCTGCCTTTAAGTACGACAATACATCCAAAGTGCTGTGCGAGTGCTTGGCACGCGTGGATTCGTGCTTCTTCGTTACCTGCCGGATTCTCGTTGAGCCCCAGCGATTGGAGCAGTCGAGCCGCTTCTCCGGGATGTGGAGTCAGGACGGCTGGGATCGTGAAAGTGTGACTCGATGGATCGAGTTGTGCGAGCACATTGAGGGCATCGGCATCGAGGATCAATGATCGGCATCTTGAATCTGTAGGGAGTGTCATCGCGTGCTCGATAAGTCCAAAAACCTCGTCGCTAGTTCCAATCCCAGGTCCGATGACGATGGAATCACACTCTGATGCAAGGCGATTCAAGACGGAAACAGAGTTTCCATCGATCGGATAACCAGTCGCGTTTGGACACAGCGAGAGGACGGCGTTGAGGATGGGTTCTGGAGTTGCGACTTTGACGAGTCCGCATCCCGCTCGTGTGGCGCCCATCGCCGCGAGTGCTGGAGCGCCGATCATTCGCGCTCGGAGTGATTCTTCATCTCCCGCAAATCCGATACTCCCGCCGATGATGCCGACTGTGCCGAAGGTTCCCTTGTGCCCGTCCTCTGGACGAGATGGGAGCTTGGGGAGTTGGGTGAGGCGCTCCATGTCCATGCCGTATTGTTGACGATCATCGCGCACAATGCAGGCTCTTGACCTCACAGATGCGCTATATTCTGGTGTGATTGACACGCATTGCCATCTGACATTCCCGGATTATGCTGGTCGTGTGGACGCCGTGCTCGAAGAAGCCGCGTCGATCGGGGTGATGGGCGCGATCAGCATCGCGACGACGACCAAGGATTCGCTCGACACGCTTCGGATCGCGCATGAGCACGAGTATGTGTGGTGCACGGTGGGTGTCCATCCGTTGTACTCAGATCAGGGGCCACACGATTGGGGTGTGCTTCGCGAGCATGCGAAGGACCCCAAGTGTGTCGCGTTTGGTGAGCTTGGACTTGATAACCACTACGACAAACCACTCAAGTCGATACAGCACGAAGTTCTCGCGGAGCAGCTGAGCGTGATCGAGTCGTGCTGGGATGAAGGGGACACGCTCCCGGTCGTGATCCACTGCCGAAAGGCGTTTGATGATCTGATCCCGATCCTCAAGTCGAGCAAGATTGATGCGGATCGGTTCGTGTTCCACTGTTTCACAGGCACTCCGGAAGACGTCCGCAAGGTGCTGGACTTTGGAGCGAGCGTGTCGTTCACCGGCGTGGTGACCTACAGCAACGCGAAAGACGTCGCGGAAGCGGCGCTGCTCGTTCCAGCAGATCGGATCTTGGTTGAAACGGATGCGCCGTTCCTGTCTCCCGATCCGATGCGAGGAAAGCGTCCTTGTCTGCCGGGTTATGCGCGATACACGGCGGAGTTCCTCGCAAAGATCCGAGGCGTCTCGTTTAGCGAGTTCCATCAACAGATCGACGACAACACGGAGCGGTTCTTCGGCATCCGCGCTCCATCTCCATCTGATCAAGTGCTTGCGAGTGTGCTATGAGATTCACTTTGGCGCAGACCGAATCAACTTTGGGGGGGTTGGGGGGGTGGTTCCATGATCTGTCGCCGTATGTGTGGAGGATCTCGGGGGACTTCGGCATCCGTTGGTATGGGGTGTCGTATCTGCTCGCGTTTGTGCTCGCGTATGTCATGCTGCGGATGCTCGCGAAGCGCGGCGTGACCCCGATCCCCAAAGACCGAATCGCGGACGCGATGATGCTGCTCGTGGGGGGTGTCATCGTTGGGGGTCGGCTCGGGTATGTGCTGCTGTACGACCCGTCGCTGCTGATTGATTTTTCAGGGTCCCTCCCGTTCTGGGGTGTCTTCCGACTGACGAACGGCGGGATGGCTTCACACGGCGGCTTTGTTGGCGTCATCGCTGCGGCGTGGTGGATATCGCGTGGATTCAAGGACGAGCATGGCAATCGCGTCGGGAAGTGTCCCCCTCTGCATGTGATGGACCTGTGCGCGATGGTCGCGCCGCTGGGACTCATGCTCGGACGGCTCGCCAACTTCATCAACGGCGAACTGCTGGGCAAAGTCGTCGCGACCTATGGAACTCAATCGCCGTGGTGGGGGGTGCGCTATCCGCAAGAAATTCTCGAGCGTCCGGACGATTGCACTCCAGAGCAGCTCGATGCGGTCGCGACGATTGCATCCCAGCACATGCTCCCCAACGAGCAGTACTGGGAGGACGGCTATGTGCGGATGCTCGACAAGATCCAGCACGGGAACGAGCAACTCCAAGAACAACTGTTGCCTTGGATCTCGGCGCGGTATCCGACGCAGCTCATGCAGGCGTTCTTTGACGGGCTGCTGGTGTTCATTGTGGTCTGGATCATCGCGTTTAAACCTCGTCGTCCCGGAGTGGTCGGCGCTTCGATGCTGATCGTGTATGCGCTGGGACGCATTCCGATGGATATCGTGCGTCTCCCTGACGCCGGGATCGCGCAGTTTGGTGGATTGACACGAGGTCAGGCGTACTCGCTGATCATGCTCATCGCGGGATTCGTGGTGCTGATTGTTGTGCACAAACGCAAGCAGCTCAAGATGGGCGGCTGGGGGAGTGGTGGGGGCTCAGTCGCGTGCGCGTCCGAGTCGGGCGATGCCGAGGGTGGCGCCGAATCCGAGCACGATGATCCCGAGTGATCCAGCGATCTGGATTGGACTGGGTTTGAACGCACGCTGATCCCAGTCCTTCGCGTTGTCGTTTGCCTGCATCTCTTCAAGGTTCTCAGTCGTGACGAGCTCGCCTTTGATCGTGTCCCCGACTTGTGGCAGCACGCCGGCGCGGAATGGATACAGACCAGCGGGAGCGGCGATGATGAGTCCGAGGAGGACTCCGAGCGTGACGCGTTCGTATTTGTGGAGCACCCATTTGAGTACATTGCTGACAACGACGACGCCGAGGATGACGCCGATCCCGACGGGGATGACGATGGACATCTGATCCATGACCGCGCCGAGGTCCGCGTCCTTGAGGGCGCTGATGGTGTCCTTGATCGCGCCGATGATCGTCTCGTACATTCCGAGCAAGAGCAACAGGAATGCGCCGGAGACTCCAGGGAGGATCATCGCGCTCGCGGCCGCGGCTCCGCCGATGACCAAACCGAAAGGACCAGAGAGTCCTGACGAATCGGTCCCCGATTCTTGGAGGTACACCAGTCCCGCCATGAGCAGAGCGCCGATGATGATCCCGATGATGACATTCTTGGAGATCGGACGCACCATCGCGTAGAGGATCGGGACGCCTCCGAGTGTGAGTCCGATGAAGAGCGAGAACATCACCCAACGATGATGCACGAGGGACCAGTGGATGAGGGATGCGAGCCCCCCGATCGCGACCACGGCTCCGATGACGACGCATCCGAGTGTCAGCAGATCGTTCTTGGTGAACTTGAATCGCGTGCAATCCGACACGGCGTCGATGAAGCGGGTGTAGATGCCGCACGCGACGAGCATCGTCCCACCTGAGATGCCGGGAACGAGGTTTGCGAGTCCCATCAACGCACCGCCAAGCACGCAACGCAGGATCGGCACGGGATCATCGTGCGTATGGGATGCTGAGGTCTGGTTTGATTCGTTTGCTTCATTCATTGTGTGAAAGGACAATAGGTCGGGATCTCATGCGTTCGATGATATGATGGAAGGAAAGAACGGATAGCGAGGACCTCAGCGGATGAGATACGGCGTCAACATACGAACACTCCTGATCCTGAGCATCATGGTCCCGGCTGGATGCCGGAGCGTGTATCCACGCACACTGGTTCCTCAACCAGAATCCGCTCCAGCCGTGTCGTCTTCGGGTTCGACCACAGCGCCGCAGACACATGTGAGTGAATCGATTTGGCCGGCGCGATGGGGGTTTGCGTCGATTACGCCAGGCGATCGCGTTGGGGTGATTGTCGATCTGGAGACTCCAGCCCAGCAGCTTGCTCCGGCACACCTCTCACGATTCCATCAGTTGCGGATTGACGAGACTGAATACAC
>WUAJ01000188.1 GCA_009827215.1 Phycisphaeraceae bacterium | reverse complement strand
TCAAACAGAAGGACAAAAACGATGGCCACCGACCTCCAACACATCCGCAACATCGGCGTCTGCGCCCACATCGATGCGGGTAAAACCACCGTCACCGAACGCATCTTGTTCTACACCGGTAAAAGCTACAAGATCGGTGAGGTCCACGAAGGGACCGCGACCATGGACTTCCTTCAAGAAGAACAAGAGCGCGGCATCACCATTCAGTCTGCAGCTACAACATGTCCTTGGACCCACAAGGGCCAAGAGTACAAGATCAACCTGATTGATACTCCAGGTCACGTGGACTTTACCATCGAAGTGGAACGCTCCCTCCGCGTGCTTGACGGCGCGATCGCTGTGTTCGACGGGAAAGAAGGCGTGGAAGCTCAGTCCGAAACTGTCTGGCGTCAGGCTGATCGCTACGAAGTCCCTCGCATGTGCTTCATCAACAAGATGGACAAGATGGGAGCGAACTTCGAGTACTCCTTCGACACCATCAAGAAGCGACTCGGAGCGAACCCAATCGCGATGCAAATCCCTTGGGGTGAAGGCGACGAACTCGTCGGCATCATCGACCTTCTCGAGATGAAGGCGTACGAGTTCGACAAGGAATCCCAAGGCGCGATCGTCACTGAGAAGGAAATTCCGGCTGACCTGGTTGAGAAAGCCGAGAAGTGGCGCCACGATCTCATTGAGAACGGTGCGGCTCTCGACGACGACCTCATGGAACAATACCTCGAAGACGAGGACTCGATTACTCCAGAGCAGATCCGTGCAGCGATCCGCAAAGGTACCATCGCACTTGAGTGCAACCCAGTCTTCTGTGGCTCGGCGCTCAAGAACATCGGTGTTCAGCGCCTGATCGATGCAACCATCGATTACCTGCCAAACCCTGAGGAAGTCCCGGACACGAAGGGAACCGATCCGAAGGACAAGACCATCGAGATGTCCCGCAAGAACAATGAGAAGGACCCGTTCTCCGCGCTCGTGTTCAAGGTGGTCTCCGATACCCACGGCGACCTCACCTACATGCGTATCTACTCAGGCAAGCTCGTCAAGGGTACTCGCACACTCAATCCCGGCAACAACAAGCGTGAGATCGCATCGCGTATCTTCGAGATGCACGCGAAGGATCGTCTCGCACTCGACGAGGTCGGCGCTGGCAACATCGTCGCCGTCGTCGGCATCAAGAACTCGATGACCGGTGACACGCTCTGTGATCCGGACAACCCGATCATCCTGGAACGTATGGAATTCCCGCCACCGGTTATTTCGATGTCGATCGAGCCGAAAACCGCAGACGACAAGCGGAAGCTGTCTGAAGCACTCGTAACCATCCGTCGCGAGGACCCATCGTTCCGTTCGGAGTACAACGAAGAAACCGGCCAGACCATCATCGCAGGCATGGGCGAGCTTCACCTTGAGATCATCAAGAACAAGCTCATCCGTGACATGAAGATCGGTGTTGAAGTTGGTCGTCCACGCGTTTCGTACCGCGAAGCGATCAAGAAGGCTGCTGATGGCTGCCGTGGTCTGTTCAAGAAGCAGTCCGGTGGTCGTGGTCAGTTCGGTGACTGTACCATCAACATCGAGCCGTTTACCGCTGAGCAAGCGGAAGAAGCTGGATTGGATTTTACTGACAATGTTGCGTTTGAAAACGCGATCGTCGGCGGTGCGATTCCGAAGGAGTTCATCCCGTCCGTCGAGGTCGGTATCCGCAACACCGCCAAGAGCGGCGTCTCGGCTCCATTCCCACTCATCAACATCAAGGTTACACTGACTGACGGCAAGTACCACGATGTGGACTCCAGCCAGGTCGCGTTCGAGCAGGCAGGGCGTCTCGCACTCCGCGAAGCCGTCTCCGCAGCTGGTTCCGTGCTGCTCGAACCGATCATGAAGGTCGTGATCACCACTCCAGAGGAGTATGTTGGTAATGTGACTGGTGATATCTCCTCGCGTCGCGGCATGATCCTCGATACCGAGGACAAGGGCATCATCAAGGAAATCACCGCGGATGTCCCCCTCAGCGAGATGTTCGGCTACACCACCGACCTCCGTGGCATGTCCCAGGGTCGCGCTGCAAACTCCATGGAGTTCAAGGAATACCGCGAAATGCCGGGCAACCTGCAGAAAGAAGTGATCGAGGCCGGCGTCTAATCGCTCCCCAAATCGGTCAAAACTGACTCAACCATTATCCGGGCGTGCTGCATCCAGCACGCCCGGCTTTCTTTTTCTGCTGTGCATGCGCTCGCAATCAATCGCAGTATCAAGAATGCCGACCTATCGTTAAGACCCGTTGAAGCTCGGGTTGTATATCGGACCTCTCTACGCTGACCACAGGAGTCCAGCACATGTCAGATCGGTATCAAGCAGTCCTGCTCTTTGGTATGCCCGGCGCGGGAAAGGGAACCCAGGGCGTGCTGCTCTCAAACATTCCAGGATTCTTCCACATGTCCACCGGTGACATGTTCCGCACGCTCGATCATCACTCCGAAATTGGGAAGACATTCGACGAATACTCAAGCAGAGGCGAGCTCGTTCCTGACGAACTGACGGTCAAGATGTGGCAGCAGTATGTGCACGCACAGACTGTGCTGAGTCTCTACAAGCCGCATTCGGATCTGCTCGTGCTCGATGGGATCCCTCGAACAGTCGAGCAGACCAAGCTAATGAACGAGCACATCGATGTGCGTGGGATCATCCACCTCGTCGCCGCGAATCCTGAGGAGATGGTTACGCGTTTGCAGAAGCGTGCGATCGAGCAGAAGCGTGCTGATGATGCGAAGATCGATGTGATCCGCAACCGTCTTGAGGTCTACGAACGCGAAACTCGTCCGGTGCTGGACCAGTTTGATGCGAATCTTGTGCACGAAGTGGACGCGATCGGGACACCAGCGGAAGTGCTGGGAGGCATCCTTCGCGTGCTCGCGCCGATCCAAGCGTCAGCGCACAACACCGTCGCTCAATAAACCTTTCAGATCAAGGTCTATTCAGTTCATCCGCTCTCAGCGGCGTGTTCATCACATCGATCGAAATGATCTGCGCTACACGATTCCCAAGGTCTGTTGGAGTTCGAAACCCGAACAAAGCTGGTATGCCATATGCGTTGTAGTTGACCGGAGGCAGAAAGTAATACGACAAGGGAGCGAGGAAGTGGAGTTCGTCGTGATTCCCAAAATACGCCCATGGCTGCTCGAACATACTCGATCGGCGTCCGTTGTCCCGCAAGCGTTGTGTATCGATCGGAATCCAGAGGACCTGGTCTCGCGCTTTGTCATAGAGCGCAAACTCAACGAGCACACAAACTCGATCCTGATATGGGCTGTTCTCACGCGTGTCGTAACAGATCAATGTCCTCGCGGGCAATCCAGCTGTCCTGAGCACTGAGGTTAAGAAGATCGATTGATCAAACTCCGAGCCTGCGGGCTTAAGCGCGATCTGGTCTGAAGATCGGACAATGAATCCTGACCAGGACGAACCCGGGAAGGTTGAGAACCCTCCGATGACCTCGCCATCGATGACCAGTTCCTGATTGCTATTGAAGTTTGAGTATTGGGTCGGTGAGAAGGTCACGCCGCTGCGTGTGTTGCGGACGAACTCGATGACCTTCCCTGTGAGGTACTTTGCGAGCGTGATCGAATCGATGGATTTGGGATCGTTGCCTTCGAGCCAACGATTCACGAGCATGGTCAATCGGTCCTGACCTAATAGATTGATGGGATCACCAACCGGATCAATCAGCGGCGTCAAGAACCGCTCTGCCTCCTGAGGCCATTGATCGGGCCATGGGATTTCCTTCGCGAGTTGCTCGTCAAAGATGGTATCCGCACTCACCACATGCGAGATTTGGACCGCATGGATCTGCTCAGTGACATCGTCGTGATCGGGAACGACCTTGACCCTCCACCACACATACGGCGCTCTGGATTCTGGCGTATACAGAATCTGTGAGTTGGGTTCATACACATGGTCATCCACCCGGATAAGTGTGCTGACCTCATTGTTGTAGGTCCAGTAGTGACCACCATTCTTTGCGAGCGGATAGATGAACTCGAACTCATCGATATCCCAACTGCCGTTGTAATCTGCGCGATATCGTCCGTTGCGATACGAGATGACTCCTGCTCGAAGAAACACCTGAGTCTTGATGTCCCATCTCCAAGGCTCGTTGTGCTTGAGATATGGATTGGGTTTAAGCGGTGATCTTGAATCCGGATGCGCCGAAGTCTGAGCACTCGCGATCGATGCGAAAACTCCAAGGGCTATCGAAATAATCAAGAGCGAGCGGGATCGTGTGGTGATATTCATCATGTTCCAATCGGATGCTTTCAAGGCTCGGCTCGATCATGTGTGCGATGATCTACTGAGCACTCACCTGTCTGTAGCGAACAATACGGGACCAAAACGCTCCGGTTTCGAGAGCTTCTCGAGCACGATGAACTATGATTAATCGCATCAAAGCGTACCGCATGGAAGATCATACAGGAGCACTCAGATGACCACCACCCCCCAGACCAGCGAGATGACACGCATCGAGAAAGATTCGATGGGAGAAATGACCGTCCCAGCGGATGTCCTCTACGGCGCCTCGACCCAGCGTGCTGTGCTCAACTTCCCGGTTTCTGGTCGTCCAGTCCCAGTATCTATTATCCGCGCCTATGCGCTGCTCAAAGCAGCGGCGGCGGATGTGAACTGTTCGCTCGTAAAGCTCACTGAAGCGAAGCGTGATCGCATCATTGAAGCGTGTGATCAGAACTTCAATGGAATCTCTAAGCATG
>WUAJ01000187.1 GCA_009827215.1 Phycisphaeraceae bacterium | reverse complement strand
CTTGTGCTTGATCCTGGACCAAATGTAAATGTGATGTTGATGGATTCAGCACAGAACCCGATCGCGATCTCGACACGACCTGCTTCACAAGATGAATCGGGTCCGATTGTGTTCTTTGGTCTCGCGTTTGATGTGCAGTGGACAGACCTGCAAGCGCGGCCGTTCTTTGTCGCGCTGCTCCATGAACTCACAAGAACGCTGATCTCGCAATCCCAATCTCCGTTGTTTCTGACAGCAGGCGAGCACGCAGACATCAGCGCCCAAATCGAAAGACTCACTGGCGGGACTATCGAGGTGGATCTACGCAACGCGGGTGAGTATGTGCAGGTGGATGAACTCGGGAGTGGACAGCGCGGCGTTCTGATCAATCCCGATGCTCGGCACACTACTCTTGACCCAACTGAATCAAAGAACATTCAGCAACTGTTTACGAATCAACTCGTAGACCTGGCGATCCAGGATTTGAGTGGACTCGTATCGCTCGGAGACGGCGTCTTCGCAGACAATCAAGATCTCGGGAAATCCATTTCTCTGCTGCTGTTTGGGATCGCGCTCATCCTCGGCATATTGGATTTCGTGCTTGCTCGGCGATGCTCATACCGCGCCGTCCACGCTGCGGGAAGTACGGGGGTCGCGGCATGAACGGATTCCTCGATTGGATTTTTGGATTTGAATCAGGCACCTTCGGCCGCGCCGACAGCGGGATCGGATTCGCAAATCAAGTCCCGGCTTGGATCGTGCTCAGCATGATCATCGTATTTGCTCTGCTCGTGTGGTTGAGTTACAGAGGGCTCGCAGGTCAAACTTGGACGCGATTTGTGCTGGGATCGTTACGAGTGCTGACACTGGGGTTCTTACTCGTCTTGGCGCTTGGTCCACAAATGGAACAGCATCGAGAACTGATCGAACCCGATCGGGTCATCATCCTGATGGACTCATCCGGATCGATGAACACACCTGAGTTAAGTCCGGACGGTTCACGATTCACGCGCGCCGAATCCTTGAATGAAATTCTCAGCGCGAACGAGGCATTACTCGCTCAGATCCGTGAACGATCATCAGTAGATCTCTACCGATTTGATGATCGTCTGTATTCATCTGAAAATCTAGGTATTGATAACGCGAGCATCCAGGATCGTGCAGGGACTTCGCTCAACTCAGCGCTGCGTAAAGCATTGAATAATGCAGGCACGAGCCCTATCTCCGGTGTGCTTGTACTCTCTGACGGACAATCGCACGACGAACTTTCTGAGCCGATGATCGAGTCGTTGCTGAGCTCTGGGGTTCCAGTATTCACTGTCGCGATCGGATCGTCCGAACCAATCCGCGATGCGTCGATCGGGGTTGTCGAATCACCTCAAGCCGTGTTCGCGGAAGATCGCGTCCCGATGCGTGTTCAGGTTCGCACCGATGGATACTCGGTGGGCGATGAAATTCAGGTCGAATTGGTCGACGAAGTCACTGGACAGGTCTTAAGCGACCATACGCTCGTGGTTGATGACACACTCGATTCGGAGACCGCATTCGTCGATCTCTCGAATTCATTCACCCAAGCCGGTGAGAAAGATCTTGTGGTCCGCTTGCGTTCAGGGGTTGGTTCGCAAGACCTAATCAACGAGAATAATCAGCAGCCCATCTCGCTCCGCGTGGTTACTGAACCGATGCGCGTGCTGTATGTCGACGGGCATCCGCGCTGGGAGTATCGATACCTCAAGAATCTGTTGATGCGTGAGCAGACGATCGACGCTACGACCATGCTGATCGCTTCGGATCGCCGCTTTATCGAAGAGGGTCAACCACTCAATGGTCCGATTCCTGATTCTCTGGAAGCGTGGGAGCCGTTTGATGTGGTGATTATTGGAGATCTGCGTCCTGACTTGTTCTCTACAACTCAACTGACGACGCTCCGCGAGCACATCGAGACGCGTGGGTGTGGGTTGCTCTGGATCGCTGGGGAGGGGGCAACCCCAAGTTCGTGGGCCGGTTCAGAAATCGCTTCGCTGTTGCCTTACTCTGCGGGCAAGTCGGATTCGATCTCATCGCAATCACGAGGTGATACCCCAAGCGTGATGACACTGACCGATGATGCGGCTCGTGTCGGCTTGCTTATCTCCGAGACTGGAGAGACCTCCGATGTCAGTGATCCGAGCACTGGTTGGTCTGTGCTGCGATGGACGCACTCGATCAGCGATGCGGATCTCAAGCCTGGGATATCCGTGCTCGCAAGAGCGGCGGAACTCGATTCGGACAACAGTGAGGCGCTTGTCACTTCCATGCGATACGGCAGCGGACAGATTGGGTATGTCGGGACTGATGAGATCTGGAGATGGCGCTACGGTCGCGGCGAGGACCTTACCGAACAGTTCTGGCTCCCGATGATCAGAACACTCGCGAGAGGAACCATCTCACGCAGGGCTTCCGCGGCTGGATTGAGAGTCGCTCCCGCTCAGATCGCGCCTGGAGATGATGTCCGCGTGAGTCTGCATCTTTATGACAGCGCGGTACTTGAGTCGATGCCGACGGATCTCAATGTGCGCGTCCGACCTATGTCAACGCCTGGCGCGGAGTTTGATCTGCCACTTCGAGGGAGTGATGACCAACGAAGCGGGATCTGGACTCCCAACGAGCCGGGGCTCTACACGCTGAGCGTGCTGCATCCGCTCATAGGGAACGAACCAATCTCGCAGATTATCCGCGTGAACGCATCATGGGACGAATCGGTGAACCTCAATACCGACCACGCGTATCTAGAAACATTAAGCGAGCGAACAAACGGGCAGGTGCTCCAGAGCGATGAGCTCGATCAACTCGCGGATTTGCTCCCCAATCGCACGAGGATTACCACTCTCCCTCCCGAGACGACGGCGATGTGGGATCGTCCGATCGTGCTCGTGCTACTTGTGTTGCTGCTGAGCTGTGAATGGATCGGGAGGCGCGTGCTTCGGCTTGCTTAAGTCCATTAATACTTGAACACTACCACAAACAGATGACCACTCTACACGACCCAACCCGATCCGAACCAACACTCCAGAGTGATGGTTATGTTCGCGCTTTGGGAACAATGATCCATCGGATCAGACGGCGACTGCTCTGGAGAGGTATACTGCGCTGGATCGGGTGTGCGTTTGGAACGCTCGCGGTTTTCGTGCTGTTTGATTACGGCATCCACCTGAATCCCATAGTACGTAGTGTGCTGCTTGTGCTATGGATCGCGATGCTGTGTGTTTTGTATCGTCGATGGATCTGGAGCACTCAATGGATCCGTCCGAGCCGCAGTGATCTGGCGCTGAATCTTCCAACTCCAGCGACCAGACTCGCGGCGGTGGTTGATCTGCGTCCAGATGATGAGAATGACGAGATTAGCGTTGCGCTGCACGAAGCGGTCGCTCGACGATCGAGCACACGAATAGAAATCGATGAACCCAACACCCCAATGCGATCGGCTCCGATGTATGAGATGCTCGCAATCGGAGTGGGTGTGCTCCTGATGCTGTTGGTGTCGATCAATCAACACCAGTTCACTGAAGTTGGTTTGCGTCGGGCGCTGACGCCTTGGACGAGCACGGCTTGGCCCAAGCGGTTCGAGATTGATCTTCCCGAGATCGCGAAGCATCATCCCTCGGATCGCGCCTTTATTGCTAAAGCACGGATCGGCCCTTCTAATGATGATCCAAACGCGACGCTGCGCTGGAGACTTACTGGACCAAACGGAGAGTCGCTGGTCCGCTGGACAACACTGGGACTCAACAAGCAAGGAAAAGGGGATGAAGAATCCACGCCGTATGAACAACTGATCCCTGTGCACACACTGACAGCAACGACGATTCCTGAAGGATCCATGCTTGAATATCGGATCCAATCAAATGATGACCAGAGCGATACTCAGCGAGTCAGCATTGTCCACCCGCCTAAGTTGATTGGTCTACAGGCTTCGATCTCGCTTCCTCAGTATGCACAACAGATGGGTTCAGAAACGATCCGATTCTTGCAAGGCGAGCACGAGACGCTTCCCAACGAACCCTCCTTCGGACCGATCCTTGCGGGATCAGAAGTCCAGTTGACCTGGACATTCTCAACGACGGTTCATGAACAAGGCAAGGACGATGCTCTATCCAGATCACTGACCAAGATCTTGACCCCTGAATCCAGTACCACCTCGACTATACAACCGATCGATCAATACGGCTTGACCACGCGTGAACCGGTCGGTGTGTTCATCCGAGTTGTTGAGGACGCGCCTCCTGAAGTGTTGCTGAGTCAACCGAGCACTGATCGTGTGGTTGGGCGCCGAGCCGTGGTTGAGCTCGAAGCGATGGTCTCGGACGACCTTGGATTGCGTGAAGCATTCATCGAGATGGAACTGGTCGATTCGGGACAGCAATCAACGCTGATTGAATCGATGGACTCCATGAACACGCGTGCTCAGGTCATTGATTCTGAGATCGATCTGCAATCACTCGATCTGGAGCAGGGACAAAGGATCGGCATTGTTGCTGGTGCCGTGGATATTCAAGGCACAGAAACGAAATCTTCGACACGCATGCTGCGGATCGTGGGCGATCAGGAGATTGTGGATCTCGTGGAATCTCAGCTTGGTTCGATGAGCGATGTCCTCAAACGGCTCGATGATCGTCAACGCTCGCTCATCGATGCAATCAACCAAGAACCGAGACCTCAGCTCGGTGATCAAGCGAAAAACCAGAACTCGATCAGTGATCAGATTCGTTCGCGTGCAGAATCAGCGCGTTCATTGCTTGAGCGTCTGCAGGAGAGCCG
>WUAJ01000186.1 GCA_009827215.1 Phycisphaeraceae bacterium | reverse complement strand
ACATGGCTCGGGGGTTTGGGTGGATCGTTTGATGATGATCTGAACTGGACGGACGGTGCACCTGGGTCTGATGGTTCTTTGGCGGTGGTGTTCGGTGGTTCGACGCTCGGTGCGCCTGAACCGATCGAGGTTGAAGTGGGACTTGACAATGATGCAATAGTGTCGGCATTTGGTCTTGAGGATTTACGGGTTCGGCTAGACCTCAACGGGTATGGTCTGGGCATCGCAGGTGTGCAACAGGCGTCGGGGCGCTTAGGGCTGGTGGTTGGCGCCGTGTCGTGTGACGGACTAGGCTCGTCCCCGCTGGTAGCCCCTGAGTTGATGTTAAAGAACTCGAACATGTCGATGTCGGGGATGTTTGACACGGAGACGGCAGTCATTGGGGAAGATGGTGCGGGGGCTTTGTTGATTGATGGGAAAGGTGGTGATATATGGATTGGGGTATCGGATAGGTTTGTGGTTGGGGACTTTGCGGATGGCTCGGTGATGCTCGATGGCGCCGGAGCTCGCCTGGAGTATGGGGATCTTGCGTATCCGCGATCTGAGTTATTGATCGGGGTGGATTTTGTAGGTGATCTGCGTGTTACTGATGGTGCGCAGCTTGTTTCCGAGGCACCGGTCGAACGGGTATCGATCGGGCGGGATCCATTCGGGATTGGAATGGTTCGGATTGAGGGGGCGTCGTCGATATGGTCGCACGAAGGGGTGGATATGTTTGTGGGCGAGGCGGGGGATGGTCAGATTTTAATTGCCGAAGGTGGCACGCTATCAACGAATCTAACTGGGAAAATAGAGATTGCTTCGCGTGATGGAAGCCGTGGTGAAGTTCGAGTGATGGGTTCGTCGTCGGCCTGGGTGAATTTGTCGGGGCCGATACATGTACGACCTGGGGGGACACTTGGTGGGAGCGGTATGATAGTCGGGGATGTTGTGTCATCGGGAGTAATAGATGTCGGATTGGTTAATGATCATGGTCCAGGTACTGCCAAACTGACGATCGACGGATCATATTCGCAGGTTGATGATCTCTCTGAGCAAATAGCAACCGGCGAACTGGTTGTAGACTTTGTTGACAATGAAAGCATGATTACGATTGAATCGTTGGATGTTACTGGCGAAGTGAAGCTTGGTGGTTCGCTAATTGTGCGTGGGATTGAAGGTAAGGATTTTGAAATCGGTGAGCAGTTTGTAGTGCTTTCGTCGGGATTGCCAATTGGTGAAAATCGGTTTGACATTGTGTTTTTACCAGGCTTGGAGAGCGGTAGGTTTCTAAGACCTGTGTATGATTCTATCGCGCCTCTTCGGGATGGATTGAGTGGTGGTGGCAGTGGGTCGGTTGCTTTGGTGGTTGATGAGCTTAACGAGAACAGCTTTGGTAATCCAACTCCGTTTGATCCGAACGGCGTGCCAAACAATGCAACTCTCAGTGATGTTAACGGGGACGGGTTTGATGACCTTGTAATGACCATTCCAGACGATGCAGATCCTGAGAATAATCCTGGTCAGGTGATCGTGTTAATCAATGCACAAACGACAGAGCCGACGAATGCTTGGCCTGGTTTTACCGGCGGGGTATTGAGTTTGACTACGGGGGCTAATCCGACTGATGTTGCGGTCGGGGAGCTTGACGGATTAGGTGGGATAGATCTTGCGGTGACTATTGGGTCGTCCAATATTGTAGAGACATTTTTGAGTGATGGTGTTGGGGGGTTTGTTGCTGGTCCTGATTTCGAGTTTTCGGTCTCGCCAACATCAGTCGCGATGGGTGATGTTGATGAGGATGGGCTCTTGGATGTTGCGGTTTCTGGTGGTGAGGCGGGTATGCAAGGGGTCGTCGCAGTTCGCTTGAATCAAGGCTCTACGGATTCTTTGTGGAATGGGCTTGGCGAGATATTCAGCTTCGAAGTTGGCGAGCTACCAGTAGATGTAATGTTCCGAGATTTAGATGAGGAGAAGGATCTAGATCTAGTGATCGCAAACTTTGGTGATGGAACGCTTTCTATTCTTGAGAACCTAGGGACAGGTGATGATGGGATCTGGAATCACTTTGCTTCATCATTTGAGGTCGCTGTAGGCGATGGTCCGATCTTTGTGTTTGGCAGTGATCTGGATGAGGAAAAGGATCTTGATCTTGTAAGTGTGAATCTGAATGACGGGACTGTGTCTGTACTCTTGCAGAGCAGCAGCGGGGCATCGTCTTTGGGTGAGGGGTTTGGTCCGGCGGCAGAGTTCCCTGTTGGAGATCAGCCGACGAGCGCAGCAATTTGGGATCCAGATAATGATGGTGATGATGATTTGGCTATAGTTGTTCGGGATGAGCAAGGCGAGCGCGTTGTCCGGCTGTTCCGGAATCTGTCAGCCGAGAACGCGAACGAAGGCACTGCTGGGTTGAGCTTTGTTATTGATAATGATCTTGCGGTTAGTCAGGGTCCGTTGCTGGTGCGTTCGGGAGTGCTCAACGATAACAAGGGGCTTGATCTTGCGATCATTATTGATCCTTCTCAATCGCCTATAGGCGAGTCTGTATTTGATATGACACAGGCTTCCGGTCTGGTATTCACGGATCCGTTCCTGATATGCGAAGCTGATCTGACAGGTGATGGAGTATTAAATTTTCTCGATGTTTCAGCGTTTCTTGCTTTGTTCGCGGCTCAAGACTCCGCGGCAGATTTGACTGCGGATGAGGCTTTTAACTTCTTAGATGTCAGTGCATTCCTGGTTGCGTTTGGCGAAGGATGTCCGTGATAAATGACTTAACACTGTAGAGTGCATACCTCCTCTTAAGGACATCCTTGGGAGTAGCTGTCTAAAAATGACGACACATCAATGAAGTTATAGAAGCCGTCAGAGTTCCAATCTGATGTCTGAGATTGTGAGCTGTATCCTTGGAGAAAGGCAGAGATGTCCAGGAAGTTCAGCTCATCATCATTCTTGAGGTCTGGTCTGCAAGATACGCTCTTATCAAAGTAGACCGCGCCGAGGTCAGATTGACCTGCCAGAGGGGCAACGGACTCGGTGCCAGTCAACACGGCGAGGTCATCGCCGGAGTTGTTGTTCAGTCGTCCGCTCAGTACTGAGTATGGGTTGGAATCGGTCTCAATATCTCTGTCAAGAACAAAGCTGAGATTCGTGGTGCCTTCGGAGGAGTTCTCGACAGCGAGGTTCAGCAATAGCCGCACAACTCTATCGCCCTCGCTGTTGGTTACGACTACGGCTGGATCCGGGTCTCCGTCGAGATCGGGGTCCCACATCGTCGCGCTGATCGGCATCAGGCCAACCGGAACGCTGACTGCAGGCCCAAAAATTTCAGCTAGGCTTGTAGCGTTGGGATTATCTGCGAGGATGATCGACATGCTGCCGTCTTGTGTGTTGAATGATATCAGATCGAGGTCTTTTTCTTCGTCAAGGTCGATCGCAAACACACGGATTGGACCAGATCCGACTGAGAGATCGAATCCGGTGTTGAAGCCGATCCAAGCCTTCCCGGAGTTTCCTAGGTTTTCAAGGATGGTCAGGGTTCCTTGTCCCCAGTTCGCTGATATCAGATCGAGGTCTTTTTCCTCATCGAGATCACTCAGCACAATATCCCTTGGTCTGCTCCCGACGATGAAGCCTCGTGCTTCATGTTCGAGTCCGTTCCAGACTAGACCTGATGTGCCCTGATTCAATCGGACGGTGACTTCTCCTGGCCCCGATGGCAAGCCGCCTATTGGATGGCCTGCGAGCAGGACATCAAGAAATGTGTCGTTGTCAACATCGGAGAGTGCAATAGCTTCTGGGCGTTCGTTGAACTGAATCGGTGTGATTGGGATGAATCTGTTTGCGAGGTCGGGGTTGCCGTTGCTTATGAAAATCTCTGCATTCCCGCTGGACTGGATCGCGACAGCAATGTCATTTCCAAAGAGTTGGTCAATGTCGCCGATAGTGACCGCCGTTGGTGCGGGACCGGTTTGGAGAAGTATGGTTTGGCTACTAAAGCCCGGCCAAAGGTTCGGTGGTTCATCTGTTTGAGCATTGATCAGCAGGGCGAGTGTCCCGGGGCTACCTTGCGGATCGTTATCATCAGGGATGACTACAGCGAGATCGTCAAAGCCATCGGCATTGAGATCCCCAAGCACAGCGCCTGAAGCCACGCCAGGGATCAAGAATCCAGTTGGATCACCGAACTCACTCCCATCAAGCGAATCGACGACCAGCGTCACTGAGCCGGAGCCTTCAGGTCCTGATGGTTGGTTGGGGGTTGGTGCTCCGGGAGCTTGGTCATAGACCATGCGGAAGAACTTCCCGTCTCCCAAACCGGGAAGCAGCGCGACATCGAATCGATTGGCACCGATTGGGATCCCGGCGGTCAGAATCACAAACTCCGTGCCGACATCGGGATCGAACCCGGGTTCAGCGGTAACGATGAGTGAGCCGGCTAATATGGCCTCACCGGAAATCGATACCGCGGAGTGGGCAGATTGGTCGTTACCCAGATGGATCTGCATCTGCCCGGTCTGTAATGTGGTACTGTCTTGGATTGTCTGCTCGTAATCACCGCTGATAAACAGTGTCTCTCCATCATCCGGGCGGAGAATGCCGGATGAATGAACACTGGGAGCAGCGAGGCGACCAGAGCCGGTGATGATGCTGCCTTGAACGATTTGCACAAGGGTGTCAGATTCAAGGCTGGTATCAGGGCCCAGATAGAACTCGACGCCTTGAACCGATGCAGGGCCAAAGGTAAGGATGGATGATCCTGGTTCGGTCAGTGCTTTGCTGAGTGGACTGGTATTCTCAATGATCGCGAGTCCGTTGTCGTCGTTCAGGATAAGGTCTTGATCGCCGTCGGAATCGATGTC
>WUAJ01000185.1 GCA_009827215.1 Phycisphaeraceae bacterium | reverse complement strand
TGCCCATAGTTGTGGATGATGTGTTTGGATCCGAGTTCTTGGGACTCAAGCCGGAGACCACCTCGTCGGCATGGACGCAGACCGGCGACAACACGAAGAATCTGGTCATCTGCAAGATTTGGAGTGCGGAGCATGGTTGAATGGGGCATGGGATGCTCTCAAGTGTGGGTCAAATTGGAGTTTAGCATCCCGTGTTGCAAGAGACATACAATCGTGCATGAGTCTCTCTCCAAATGACCAAGCTGACCACAATGCAGAACCCACTCTTCGGGATCCTGTGACACTGAAAACGCTCAAGGCGATGAAGCATCGTGGCGATCCGTTCGCGTGTCTCGCATGCTATGACGCGACCACAGCACGCTGGCTCGAGCGTGGGGGGGTGCATGTCCTGCTCGCTGGGGATTCCGCGGCTCAAGTCATGCTTGGCTTTGAGCGGACGATCGATATGCCGATGGAGTACGCGATCCAGATGACCGCCGCGGTGAAGCGGGGGGCCTTTCGGACGCTGGTAATGGCGGATATGCCGTTCATGAGCTATCACCGATCGGTGGACGAAGCTATGGGCAACGCTGGTCGATTCATGACTGAGGGGATGGCGGATGTCATTAAACTCGAAGCGGATGAGACCCAAGCCGGGATTATCGATCGATTGACCAGGGCCGGTGTTCCAATCTGTGCTCATGTGGGATGCAAGCCTCAGACGAGTTCTGTGACCGGCGGCCCAGTCGCGGCGGGGCGGACATCAGATTCGCTTGAGCAGGTTGTGCGGGATGCTCAAGCCCTTCAGGACGCGGGCGCGGTCTTACTGCTGATCGAAGCGGTCCCGGATGAGGTCACAGCTCGCGTCATGGAAATCGCCTCGGTCCCAGTGATCGGGATCGGAGCCGGGACGGCCTGCGATGGGCAGATTCTCGTAGTCAATGATCTGCTTGGACTCACAGATCATCCCCCTCGCTTCGCTGAGCCGGTCGCTTCGATTGGGGCGGAGATCATGCGATCTGGGAAAGAATGGGTTTCGAGGGTCCGTGATGGATCGATTGGGGGTCAGCGGTACTCGATGCGTGCGGGTGAGTCGGAAAAACTTGGATCGACCTCTAAAGAATCTGCCACCAAGGATGCCACGAAACCGAATACATAGTGTGCAACTGTTCCTTCTTCCCGCTTGAGCGAATTGGAGTCCACCATGCGGAAGTTTGTCTCGATTATCCCGGCAATGGTCGTCCTGTTAGTCACAGCAACGCTGGTCTTTCTCGCTCCTTCATTGCTTGATCGGTATGCCGTTGCTCAACAAGGTGCGCGGATCACACTTGCTCGGAATGTGCTCGCCGATGACGATATTCTGCGCCGTATAGATCGCGCTGTTTCAGCGATCGGTGACACGATTGAGCCGAGTGTCGTTCACATCGAAACAAGAGCGGAGTTCAATGGTGATGAAATATCGAGCTACGGCTCATATTCCAGCGGAGCGGGTTGGATATTCGATTCTGATGGACATCTGGTCACCAATGCGCATGTGGTGAAAACTGCGGAACGAGTCTCCATCGAGTTCTACAACGGCGATGTTGTTGAAGGTCGTGTGATCGGGACGGATATCTATACGGACATTGCGGTGATCGAGGTCGATCGGTCGCACACCACATTTCCAGCGATGCGCGCCACGCAGCGGCTCCCTCGAGTCGGCGAGCGGGTGTTCGCGTTTGGTTCTCCGTTTGGTTTCAAGTTCTCGATGTCGGAGGGGATCGTTTCTGGACTCGGCCGACAGGCGCAAGGAGCGAGATTGGTCGGGGGGTACACCAACTACATTCAAACAGACGCGGCTGTGAATCCGGGCAACTCAGGTGGACCACTGGTCAATACTGATGGACAAGTGATTGGTATGAATGTCGCGATCGCGACTGCTGCAAGCACGGTTGGGTCGAATCCAGAGGAGTCCGGCGGTGACTCCGCTGGGATTTCCTTCGCCATCCCACTTGGAACCATTGAGCCCATCGTGGCGCAGATCATCGAGCACGGCTCAGTATCCAGAGGATTTATGGGGATCTCGTACGACTCTTCTCGTTCGGGACGCGTTGAAGTGGTCAACGAAGAAGGTGAATCGAGATTCGGGATCCGCATAACCGGTGTTGAGACTGACGGCCCATCAGATCGTGCGGGCGTTCTCCCGAGCGATGTCATCCTAAGCGTGCAGGGATCGCCAGTGACCAATGCTGAGGCGCTGTCGTCGCTCATTAGTTCACAGCGAGCAGGCAAGCCGATCTCTCTAGAGGTGTATCGGAGCGGAGAGTTTTTGGAGCTTTCAGTCACGCTCGGTCAGATGCGACCAGAAGTGCTCGCACAGCGGTTGGCTCAACCGATCCAGTTGCAGCTTGGGGCATTGTTCAGCGGGAGTGCCGAGGGTGTGCGTGTGAATCAAGTCTGGAGGGGGATGCCTGCTTCCATGGCGGGTTTGGAGGCTGGAGATGAAATCCGAAGGGTTGAAGGAGAACGCTTTGAGGATCTCAGTCAGTTTCTGGTCTTGCTCGCGGATGCGGGACTGCTCACGGGCAACAGCGTCGATGTTACCGTCTGGCGTGAAGGATCTGGGACAGTCGATATTCGGTTGAGCATCCGATGATCTGATATAGTCTCGGCATGGCAAAGTCACTCACCAAGCAAGTCAAGATCAACTGCACTCCTGAGCAAGTCCGTGATTGGTTGTCTGATTGGGACAACATCAAGTCGTGGATGGGACCGAGCTTGGTGTCGATCGAGATGCTGTCAGAGCACCAGCAGACTGATCCAATGTGTAGCGGTATGCGTTTCCGAGAAACACGCAAAATGGGAAAGATGAGCGCGAAAGCGATCATTAACATTGAGCGTCATGAGCTCGTCAGCGGGGTGTTGCATCACAAAGCGGTCTTCGATGACGGCTGCAATCGGATGATCGCGGAATATTCATACGCACCGAGCGAGGGTGGAACGGAAGCAACTTGGACAATGTCGAACGCTCCGAACAAGTGGTGGACCAAAGCGATTTCAGTAGTGACTGGGCCGATGATGATCAAGATGATGGAGAAATGCGAGGGTGATCATTTAGATCGGCTCAAGGAGTTGATCGAGGATTCGGCATGAACCGCGTGCGGAAGATCAGATGAATGATTGGAATGACAAACTGGTCTATGTCATGGGGCTCGGACGCTTTGGGGGTGGGGTCGGTGTTATTCGTTACCTCGCTTCGCAAGGTGCACGAGTTTTGATCGGTGATCTCGGCGATGAGGACTCGCTTAGCGATTCAATTAGTCAGATTCGTGTGTTACTCGAACAAGAGCAAGCTGAGCTGCGACTCGGAGAACATCAAGTCGATGACCTCGACGGCGTCGATGTGCTGGTGGTCAATCCTGCTGTCCCGCTCCCATGGAACAATGCATTTATTCTGGAAGCGAAGAGCCGTGGGATAGCGATCACGACTGAGATCGAGATTGTCTACCGATCTTTGGATCCAAGTAGAGTCATCGCCGTGACAGGATCAGCGGGAAAGAGCACCACCAGCGCGATGATTCACCATGCGTTCACGCAACTGGGGTATCACTCATTGCTTGGCGGGAACATCGGTGGCTCTTTGCTCTCGGATCTTGAAATGATCACTCAAGAAACTTGGGTCGTGCTCGAGTTGTCCAGCGCGATGCTGCATTGGCTCGGTGAATCCAAGGTATTCGATTCATCTCCTCCAGCGATCGGAGTAGTCACCAACTGCATCCCGAATCATCTTGATTGGCACGGTGATGAAACACACTATGAACAGTCCAAGCGATTGCTCGCAGAGGCCGCAGCCAAAGTGGTGCTTGGAGAGCAGGTTTCTCATTGGAGTAGCGGGAACTCTACGGTGATCGAGCAATCCGACGCGGTCGAGGGCAGTTCATTGCCCGGCAAGCATAATGGACTCAACGCCGCGGTTGCCGCGATTGCGATGAGTCTGGCAACCGGGACTGATCTACATATGGCACGAGATGCGGCGGGGAGCTTTGCAGGGTTGCCTCATCGCTTACAGCTGGTCTGTGAAATCGACGGTGTGAGATACTACAACGATTCCAAATGCACGGTTCCCGATGCAACGCTACTCGCACTCGATGCGATTTCGGAGCGAACCGATCGGGCATGTATCCATCTAATCGCCGGCGGATATGACAAGGGGAGTGATCTTTCGTCAATATCTCACCAAGCTTCATCGCTCGCGGGTCTGTATACGATCGGATCGACTGGGAAGAGCATCTGTGAGTTTGCTGAGTCCAATGCGTTCGATTGTGGTGATCTACGAGGCGCGATGATCTGCATCGAGTCCAGAGTGAAAGCGGGGGATGTGGTGTTGCTCTCGCCGGGATGTGCTTCGTGGGATCAGTTTGAGAACTATGAAGCTCGCGGCGAGCAGTTTGCTCAGCTCGCTCAATCCAGCAAGCGGAGTGTGGTTTGATTAGTTCAATGATCACATGCAGTATTGTGCTATCCACTCTCGTTTTTCAACCAAATGAGTTGCTGCCAGGAATCTCTGTTGATGAGGGTGGGGTCTTCTTTGATGCTTCGATAGCGATGGATTGTCATCACCCTGAAACCCCGGATGTCTATCTGGAGATGCTGATCACCGGTCCAGACACGAGAGAGCACGAATCGCTGTTGGTGACCGATGTCAAGCCGTCCAATCTCCACGCGGCTTTGCTTGCGGCTGGCTTTGAACCCGGCTCGCCGGTGACTTACAACGACCAGCACGATCGGGTATCAGCGACTGGTGAAAGACTGCATGTCGAAGTCCAACTCGAAAGCAGCGAAGACTGGAT
>WUAJ01000184.1 GCA_009827215.1 Phycisphaeraceae bacterium | reverse complement strand
GATCACCGATCAAACCAATACGCCCAGACGAGCCTCACCGCCGATAACCGGATGATCCGACATCATCCAAAGGCACGGAGCCGCTCGTGGAACCAACAACCCATCTCCACACCCTCGCCCAAGCGACGTCGGGATTCAGCACACCCACGCTGATCATCATCGCCGCCGCCGCTGTCCTCATCGGAGCCGTCGCGGGATTCATCCTCGCGCCCATGATCGCGACCAAGAAACTCCACGCGATCAAATCCGAGACCAACCAGCTCTCCAAGCGTGCCGAGGAAGACGCGAAAAACGCCGCCGAGAAAGTCCTCCTCGACGCCGAGCGCAAAGCCCTCGAGCGCAAGGAAGAAGCGGACAAAGAGCTCGAAGCCGCCCGCGCCGAGCTCCGCGAATCCGAGCGACGACTCGCCAAGCGTGAGGACCTTGTGGACCGCAAGGACGAGACCCTCTCCTCCAAAGAACAATCACTCGAATCCCGCTCCGAGAAGCTCGAATCCCGCAAAGAAAAGCTCGACAACCGAGAAGCCGAGCTCGAGTCCCTGCTCGAGAAGCAGCAAAAAGAACTCGAACGCGTCTCCCAGCTCGACCGCAACCAAGCCAAAGAGATGCTCCTCGAACGCGTCGCCGACAAGACCCGCGCCGAGATGGGCAAGGTCACCCGCGAGATCGTCGAAGACGCCGAGGACGACGCGAAGGACAAGGCCCGCGAGATCCTCATCAACGCGATCCAGCGATACGCCAACGAGCACGCCTCCGAAGCCACCGTCCGCACCGTCGCGATCCCCTCCGACGACATGAAGGGCCGAATCATCGGCCGCGAAGGACGCAACATCCGCGCCTTCGAGAAAGCCACCGGCGCCGACATCATCGTCGACGACACCCCCGGAGTCATCGTCGTCTCCTGCTTCGACAAGGTCCGCCAAGCGATCGCTGTCCAAGCCCTCGAACGCCTCATCACGGATGGCCGTATGCACCCATCACGCATCGAAGAGGTCACCGAAAAGGTCCGCTCCGAGATCAACGAGAAAGTCATCAAAGCCGGGAAAGATGCCGCACAAGAACTCAAACTCAAAGGCTTCCACCCAAAAGTCATCGAAGCCATGGGCAAGCTCACCTACCGAACCTCCTACGGCCAGAATGTCCTCAAACACTCCATCGAAGTCGCTTTCCTCTCCCAGATCATCGCTGACCAACTCGGTCTCGACGGACGACTCGCACGCCGCGCCGGATTCCTCCACGACATCGGGAAAGCGATGGACCACGAAATGGAAGGCGGACACCCCAAGATCGGGATGGACTTCGCCGCCCAGTACGGCGAAAAAGACGAAGCCGTCCTCAACGCCATCGGTGGTCACCACGCCGACATCCCCGCAACAACCCTCTACACCCCAATCATCATGGCCGCAGACGCCGTCTCCGCGGCAAGACCAGGCGCCCGCCGCGAATCGATGGAACGCTACATCCAGCGCCTCCATGATCTCGAAGACATCGCCAAGGGACAGCCAGGCGTAGTTGAAGCCTTTGCCGTCCAAGCGGGACGAGAGATCCGCGTCATGATCGACGCCGATCGAGTCTCCGACGATGAGGCCTACCTCGCCGCCCACGAAATCGCTAAGCGCGTCTCCAACGAGATGACCTTCCCCGGCGAGATCAAAGTCACCGTCCTCCGAGAAACCCGAGCCATCGAACTCGCACGATAAACCAACCAAGGAGCCGACATGCGTCACGCCACCACCCTGCTCGCCCTGACCGCCGCGCTCCTCGTCTCAATAGTCTCAACAACCGCGATTGCTAAAACAACTCTCATCCACTGCGGCACCCTCATCGCCGTCCCCGGCGAACCACCAAAGCAAACCCAGTCGATCCTCGTCATCGACAACACAATCGTTTCAGTAGTCGACGGATTCACCGATCCCGGAACCATCGACACCCTCGACGAGTTCGAGTTCATCGACCTCTCCGACTACTTCGTCCTCCCCGGCCTCATTGATTGCCACACCCACCTCACCGGACAAAACCTCCCATCCCACGAAAGCATCCGCAGAAGGATGCAAGAAACACAAGCACACTCCGCAATCGACGGCGTCGCAAACGCCAAGAAAACAGTCGAAGCCGGATTCACAACGGTCCGCAATGTCGGTTCCCCCGGATCAGTCGCCCTCGCTCTCCGCGACCGTATCAAAGCCGGAGTCATCCCAGGACCACGCATGTTCGTCTCCGGCCCAGCAGTCTCCGTCACCGGAGGCCACGGCGATGGCACCAACTCACTCTCACCACTCCTCCGTCCCGACCTCCCAGATCACCTCACCACAGCCGACGGCCCATCCGAAGCCCGCAAAGCCGTCCGCGCACGAATCCGTGAAGGCGTCGACCTCATCAAAATCACCGCCACAGGTGGTGTCCTCTCCCCAACCGCAGCAGGTGTCGAGCAGCAGTTCTTCGACGACGAACTCGAGTCCATCGTCCAAGCCGCCAAAATGATGGGCCGCAAAGTCGCCGCCCACGCCCACGGCACCGACGGAATCAACGCCGCACTCCGCGCCGGAGTCGCCTCCATCGAGCACGGCACCTACCTCGAAGATTCCTCCATCGAACTCTTCCTCGAAACCGGCGCCTACCTCGTCCCCACAATCCACGCCGGTAAGTTCGTCGAAGACAAAGCCAAAATCGACGGCTACTTCCCAGAAGCCATCCGCGCCAAAGCCGCCGCAGTCGGACCACTCATCCAAGACTCCTTCGGACGCGCTTACAAAGCCGGAGTCAACATCGCTTTCGGAACCGACGTCGGAGTCGGAGCCCACGGCACAAACGCCGAAGAGTTCCTCTACATGAGCGAAGCCGGGATGACCAACGAGGACTGCCTCATCTCCGCAACCATCAGCGCCGCAAAGCTCATCGGAGCTGAGGACCAGATTGGAACTATCGAAGAAGGCAAACTCGCCGACATCATCGCCGTGGAGTCCAACCCCCTCCAAGACATCTCAACTCTGCTGGAAGTCCCCTTCGTCCTAGCCAACGGTAGAGTCATCAAAGATCCATCCAACTGATCAATACAAGAAAGCCCGAGCAGGAGCAAACTCCATACTCGGGCTTCCATTGCAAAGAGAGGTCGCAAGCCTCAACCACGACGCCGACGAGCTGTCACCAGCCCGCCAAGCGCAATCGCTGCCAAACCACCCGGGGACGGTACCTGAGTAATCGTTATCCGCGCGATCAAATCGCCGGCACCAAATGCGGATCCGATGGTCGCACCATTCCCGGTCTGTGATCCAATGAACGAGTTAAGGTAATCACCGTCACCGCTCTTGGTGAAGAAGTTGCGGACAACATGTTCTTCATCGATCGAGTCGCCACCGTTCGCAGAGAATGCAGCACCTGCAAATGCGTCATTGAGCTCAGAGCCATTGTCATTAACATCACTTCCATAGATCTCAATGACAGTTGGGCCATTAAAGTTGCCCGACGCATCAAAGATTGCATGCGCCATCGGATTCCCATTTGCGACAAACAAGTCATTGGAAGGGATCACCATCGAGGCATACGAGAAGTATCGATTCACTGAAGAATCTCCGACATCAAGATTAAAGATCGTCGATTCGCCAGGCGAGAACACAGGAGCATCTCCATCAAAAGCTACAGCCGTCTGAGTTGCTTGAACCCCACCAGCCAATCCAGATGAGCTCGCGCTGAATCGATCTGATAGCGGTCCAGTATTCCCCGTCTCAGCAATCTCAGTGATTCCCGGGAAGTCACTTGCAAGAGCACCGCCATCGTAAGTATCAAACCCACCATCATGAGCCGCGACCCAGAACGGCGTGAAGAAGAATCCACCCGAACTATTGGTATTCTCGATCTGTACACTAATCACTTCTGCGCCAGCACCACCAGCGACTACCGCCAGCAGACCAGAAAGACCAAGTGCAGCACCCTTAACCGTCATCTCTTGAAACTGAAACATGTGAAGATTTCCTCCAGGGAAAGATGTCATTGTCGGCAGACAACACGCAATCACGACGCAGCGATCGCGCAGACTCGCGCCAACAGCAAGCCTTCAAACCCTCTTGATGTGTCGAATGTCAGATCGTGACAAATGCTTTATACAGCAAGTAAACCGATCACGACCTCAGCGATCTCATCGCCATACTTTAGAGCGGATCCTTCCAGAACCCCCTCGTTGATTAACCGTGGTATGTTGAGCACGACACCAGTGAACAACGCATATGCCAATCCAAGGTCGATGCCTTTCGCTTCACCGCGTTCTTGCGCTTGTTCCAGAAACAACCGGAACACATCCCCCTGTTTGTTGTAGATGTCACCGAGTTTCCCGGCCATCTGATGAGGCATCAACAGCACATAAGTGAACGCATCGCGATTTCCATCAAAGTATTCAAAGGTCAACTTCACCCACGCCTTCAATGCATGCCTGAAGGGAAGATCCGCTTTCAGCAGCACCTGCTTGTCCCGCGCCATTTCTTCCACGATCGCCGTATACGCCTCGCGGATCAGATCATCTTTGTTCCCAAAGTGTTTGTACACCGCCCCCTCAGTCACCCCTGCCTCACGAGCAATCGTCCGAACAGACGCCCCATGAATCCCTTCGCGTACACCAAGACGAATCGCCGCATTCTGCAGCTCAAGCCGTGTATCCAGTCGATTTTGACCTCGTTCAGCCATCAGAATCTCCATACTTCCACGGTAAACAGATGTTTACCCTAGATAAACAATGATTCATGACATCGTCATATTCCAATAACTTCCAATTTTTTCTAGTTCCCCACCAAGATTGACATCAACGCAATCAAAAACAGGCGCCCATCGATCCAATCGCGCCGATGTTGGGCCAAACACAAGATCAATCCAGCACTCAAGACGATCGAGCATGCGAAGATCAACACCCCAACACCCGTATGTTTGAGTAGTAATACGGTTGAACCAAGCAC
>WUAJ01000183.1 GCA_009827215.1 Phycisphaeraceae bacterium | reverse complement strand
AAACAACGACCGGCGATGTGAATCGCCGGTCGTTGTGTTTTGAGAGAGTATCAACATACTGATTACCCTTCTCAAGGACATCCGGCGTTGTACGCGGAAAGAAACGCGGAAATGTCCAGGAAGTTCCATGCTCCGTCATTCGTGAGATCAGCTGATTGATCTTGATTGGTAAACGCTGTGAGGTATACCGAAACATCAAGAAAGTTCAATGATCCATCCGGCTGGAAGTCCGCAATACAAGGCTCTGTTGGTGAGGATGTGTACACCACATTGTCGATTGTCGCTTGTCCTTGCAAAGGCGAGCTTGTGTTTCCGCCGTCAAAGACTGTGATTGAGTTGAAAGAGTCGATTGCAGGATTCCACTGCGCATAGTTGTGGACGAGTGAGTTGCGGAGCACTCCCGTCGCAGCGTCTCGGACTTCTGCCGTGAATCTTCCAAGCTCTACATCAACATCCAGCGTCACTGTGTACCAATGACCAAGAACGAGTTGTGGACCATTCAATCGCAGATCAACTGCTGGCCGTCCACCACCTGGCGCGATGAAAAGATTCCAAACCCGACCAGTCCAGACATAGATCAATCCCTGCGGATTGGCGTTGACATCATCTTGCCCCAAGTATCTTGAATACCCCACGGAGACGGGCCAGCCGGCATTTGCTGAGTGCATGGAATCGACTCGAACATCCATAGTGACTCTGTGGCTTGATGTCGCCGTGGAGACATTCTGGTAGAACCCGTTCGTTCCAGGCTCTTGATTGGTCTGGACGGCACGTGTTGGATTCCCATGAGCATCGAATGTCTCGATAATGGTCATCGTTGGAGACACTGTCGGGCTCCCCACTGTACGATCCGTGATGTCACTCCAATCCCCAGCTGGGAATGCGCCCACTGGATATGTTTCGAATTCATCAGTAATAGTTTGGGCGTGCAAGGCTGACGCAACGATCGCGATCCCAAGCACGCACGCGAAGCGTGTGGTGTTCATGATTCCTCCAATGTGTGTGCGGGCCGAGTTCGTGGATGCCCGTGTGATCGAGTATACAGATTTAATTTGCAATTGCAACAGTTTGCAAATTATTTTGTCGACTATTCTAAAGCATGGCTTTCAAACGACCACCAGATGACCAGACGATAGATTGCCCCCATCAAATCAGAGCGTTGTGCTCTCCGATGCGTCATGAGATCCATCAGGTGGTTCTCAGCCAAGGCGAGGCGTCGATCAGGGAGATTGCTGAGCAGATGGGCAAGAAGCCCGCTTCCCTCTACAGACACATCGACAAACTCGTCGAGGTTGGTTTGCTGCTGGATATCGGCACCAAGAGCACCTCTCGACGAGATGCGAAGGTGTACACCACCAAACTCGAGTTCATGCGCTACCGACCTCGGAAGCCTGAGATGGTTGAAGCGTTGGGCGAGTTTGCTCGTGCTTCCCTCAAAGACACTGGTCAAAAGATCACCAAGTCATTTGATCAAGGCGACGCGATCCTCCCAGTTCCTCATCGTGATGTGATGGTGGGTTCACCTGCAGGTTGGCTCGATGATGAAGAACTCGCCGAGCTCAACGAGCATATCGATGCGATCATCGAACTCATGGCAAACAAGCCTCGCAAACCCGACTCGAAGCGTATGGTGATCTCGATGGGGTTGTACTGCGCCAGCAAGCTCAAGTAGCTCAGAACTTCTTATGAGATGCCCGTGCTTTCGGTTCGTGTACTTTCATGATTGCGCGGAGGATCGGCAAATCTCCCGATCGTGTCAGCTTCATGTTGCGCTCATCACCAACAACAGTGACCACTTGCTCTCCGAGACGCTCGACTAAACCAGCATCATCTGTAGACGACAAATCATCCTGCGCGTAGGCGCGTGTGATCAGCTCAATACGAAAAATTTGTGGCGTTTGAACTTTCACGAGATTGGTTCGATCAACTTGCTCTGCCACTTCGTGCATCGGATTTGATTCTCCAGCTCCGAGAATTGCCGCGAGTGGGTCCGCTTCAGATTTGTCATCGATCGGATCAGAGCTCACACGCTTTAGAGTGTCCGATACTGGAACAACTGGGATCACGGCATCGAAGCGAGACGCGGCATCAAAAACGCGGTCGATGAGCTCAGGAGGAGTCGCAGGACGAGCGGCATCATGGATCGCGATATGTGTTGCATCATCATTGACCGCTTCGAGCGCTGATTGCACACTCTGCCAACGCTCACGCTCTCCACCGACGACGAGCTCAGCGCCGAGCAGATTCAAACGATCAGCATGTCGGAGTTTGAAGGTGCTCATCGCATCGGGATCATGCGGTCCGGCGACGATCACCTGATAGACGAGTTCGTGTGTGTTGAAGAGCTCCACAGTCCGCTGGAGCACGGTCTTGCCTCCAAGATCCTCATCCAGCTTTGAGCGGGACATCCCGAGCGGATCATCGCCATCCGCGTTGTTTGCGTTGTATCTGGAAGACATGCCTGCGGCGGGGATGATGACGGCGATTTTCATGCTGAACTCCGGAGGTTTTTCACACGCATCAGTGAGCAATCTGGAATATGATGCGTGTCTACCAGTATACGAGAGGGTTTCATGGCTGATCCGAATCGACCGTTCCTGTATCTTGATAACGCCGCGACAAGTTGGCCCAAGCATGAGTCTGTGGGCGAAGCGATGGCAGAGTTCATCAGGACCAAAGCCGGGAATCCTGGACGAGGGGGTCACCAGCTCTCGCGTGCAGCGGGAGATGTGGTCGAAGAATCTCGTTTCAAAATCGCGAGACTCATTAACGCACCGAGCCCTTCTCGTGTCGTGCTCACACATGGGTGCACCGATGCGCTCAATCTCGCGATCCATGGCGTCATTCGAGCCGCTCAGCGACATGGCTGTGAGGATCCGATCCGGATTGTCTCGTCGGTCGTAGAGCACAACGCGGTGCTGCGGACGCTCCACTGCTATGCATCGGACAACAAGATTGAGCTCGTCCTGGTCCAGAGTGATGAGCGTGGATACACCGATCCGCAAGCACTCGCAGACGCGTGCACGCCTTGCACAGCGCTCGTGTGTCTGACACATGCTTCAAACGCAGTGGGTACGATCCAACCAATCGAAGAAGCGATCAAGGCGGTCAGTAAAGTCGCTCCCGATGCCTTGGTCCTTGTGGATTCGGCGCAGACACTGGGGCATATCCCAATCGATGTACAAGTGATGGGCATCGATCTGCTCGCCGTAGCAGGACACAAGGGGTTAGGAGGCCCCACCGGCACCGGCGCGTTGTACCTGAGCTGCAAAGCGTTCCCTGACAACTGCGCCAAGGATGAAGCGAGGGTGTTCTGTGAACGCCGAGGCGGGACAGGTTCGACCGCTCCTGGTCTGGAGATGCCAACGCAGCTGCCAGATGCGCTGGAAGCAGGGACTTCAAACGCAGTCGGATTCGCGGGACTCAACGCGGCGATGGATGCACTCACACTTGAAGCACACGAACACGAGATGAATCTCACGAAGAAGATCCTCGATGGACTCCGCTCCATCGACAACGCGATCATCTACGGCGTCGATGGGATCGAGGGACGCACCCCTGTCGTGCTGTTCAACATCGAAGGGATCTGTCCGCGCAAGGTCGGAGACATCCTCGACAAGCAGCACAACATCGCCGTCCGAGGCGGGATCCACTGCGCACCGTTGACACACCACGCACTTGGGAACAGTGATCAAGGCGGTGTCCGCGTTTCGCCGGGACGAACCACGACGGAATCCGAAGTTCAGCGATTCCTCGATACGCTCGCAGATATCGCGCGCGAGCACGCTGGATCAAATACAGCGAACGCATAATAAAACACCCCCACGAGAGGGGGCGTTTGTATAGTCACAAGAATCTCAACACTCGGCTTATGGGCAGCCTTGGTTCATCGCGTCGATGAAGCTGAAGATGTCATCAACATCAAGATCGTTATCACGATCCATATCGGCGATCTGATCGCTGTTCATGTACGCACTGATGTACTTCGAGATGTCGAGGAAGTTCACGCGGCCGTCACCTTGGAAGTCGGCGGGGCATGACTTGAGACCACCAAAGTAACGGCGTGCTTCAGTGAAGGACTCAGGACCAATTGCCTGTCCCATGTGACGGCCTGGAAGGTCGTCCGCAGGTGGGTGGATACCACCCCAGATGCGTGAGAGCGAGCACTGATCCGACGCGTCTTGATAGGTTGCCCACTGGAGCGTGATGTCCATGGATGGGCCTTCTTCGAAGACGAGGAACTCGTTCATCGGAGCTTCGAACTCACCCATCCCGCCTGGGAAGTATGGGGTACCAGTCAAAAGCGTCATCATTTCCGCGGCACCACGCGAGTAGGTCGAGTGTCCGGAGACATAGCCCGCAAACGGTGGAGTCACGAACGATGGACGCTGGTACGGCCACCAGTTTTCAGCGAGCATCCATCCGACACCGGCTTGATCTGTATCTGGATTGATGATCTGGGTTGGTCCGAGCCAAGCTTTGATCGCGATCTTGCCTTCGCTTCCGAGCAGGTGCTCGTGCTTCTGACCAGGTGCTGTGGACTCGGGAGTTACCAACTCAATGTAGTCAGGAATCAGGTTGATCCCGCCGGGGTGGTAGCTCGCGAGGCCTTCATCAGTGCACTGTCCAAGATCACACATGTAGCGGATCGCGGAGACGGGACGGATGTAGTCGTAGTATCCCTTGACAGACCACGATGCGATCGCGATGTCGTGCATACCTCCACCCATCATGAGGTAGGACTTCACATCCCACTCGAGATCGTCGAGGATCGGTCCCTCGCCCATGAATCGTTTTTCATGGAGCGGGTGATCCGAGACATAGTTGAGCAGCGTGAACCAGTGACCTGGAGGGGTTTCGGAGTCTGGACCGTCTGCCCAGAACTCAGCGAGGATTCGGCCGTAGTCGCCGCGTGGGACGATCTGCGGCTCGTATGGTTCGCCGGTATATGGGTTCACATAGATCGGAAGAGCAC
>WUAJ01000182.1 GCA_009827215.1 Phycisphaeraceae bacterium | reverse complement strand
ACGCGTACCTGCGTGTGCGTCGATTGACCTCAAACCCTGAATCAGAAAACAATCTCGTCATGGCGCCAGGGGGCAATCGCATTGCATTCACTGTGGGAGGATCGTTCGTTTCTATTGATCAATACGGAAAGGAACGCAAGACGATCAAGTCCAGCAACGTCTCCGACCCACGAGTATCACTTGATGGGAAGACTGTGTCATTTGTAAGTGGAGGACAAGCAAATCGCGCGGGGATGACCGGAGGCGACTCCACGACATTGAGTGTGGATGCGGATCTTGTGATTGACACAAGAGCAGAACGCGATCAGAAGTTCCGCGAAGCCGCAGGCCGGTTCGGGTTAAATTTTTACCACCCAACACTTAAAGGCTTAAACTGGGAAAAAATGACTCAACGATACCATGCTCTGGTCATGCAGACTCGCACGAATCAAGCGTTCCAGCGTGTGATGAATCTCATGTTCGGAGAACTGGACGGTTCTCACACCGGGATTTGGGGTGGTGATGGGTTCAACGCCAAGTCACCAAACAATGGCTATCTTGGGATCGATGCTACACCTGTCCAAGACGGTCATCGTGTTGATCGAATCTACAAAGGTGGTGCTGTGGATCTAATGGATGATGGTATTCAGGTTGGCGATGTGCTCATCGCGATTGATGACCACCAACTAGCCAACCAAGACCTCCACGGTACTCTTGCTGGTGCCAATGGCAAAGAAGTGCTTGTCGAGTACCAGAGAGCAAATGATGAAACCGATGAGATGGACACGCTATACGGCATGGTGACTCCAAAGAGCTATGGATCAAACTCAGTCATCCGCTACTCGCAAGAAGTCTTGGATCGTCAACAGGAAGTTAACCAACTCTCTGATGGCAAGCTCGGGTATCTCCATATCCGTTCGATGGGTGCCGCTTCTGTTCGAGACTTTGAGCGAGACTTATTCGCAGCCGCAGATGGCAAAGAAGGACTCATCATCGATGTCAGAGACAACGGTGGGGGATGGACTACAGATATCCTCCTCGCATCACTCACGGCTCCGACACATGCGTACACCATTCCTCGTGGAGCGAATCCCGATGATGTTGAGCCGGATTCATACCCACGCGATCGTCGGTTGATCTACGCGTACTCTCGTCCGGTTGTTGTGCTGATCAATGAAAACTCATTCTCGAATGCAGAGATCTTCGCACACTCGATCCGGACAGCAAAGCGCGGGAGACTGGTCGGTGTGCCAACATTCGGAGGTGTCATTTCTACCGGTTCGTTCAGCTTGATCGACGGCACAACCGTACGGCGTCCGTTCCGCGGCTGGTACCTCCCAGATGGCACTGACATGGAGAACAATGGCGCTGAGCCGGATGTATTTGTCAAGCAAACACCCACCGACGAGGCGGCTGGCAAAGATCCACAACTCGAAGCAGCGGTAAAGGACTTGCTCAAGACCATTCGTTGAGTTGACAACTAAAAAAGCCCCGCGATTCGAAACCGCGGGGCATTCTTTTTAGTTGGATATCCGAGTTACTTATCTTCCTCAGTGATTCCCACGCCTGTACGGACTGGGTCTACTGGTTTCTTCGGCGGGTTGTAACCAGTGGTCTGAATCTCGTCGAGTAGGTGTTCGATCGCGACATCAAGCTGAGGGTCACGGCCGTCCTGCATCTTCGAGGGATCAGCGACCACTTCGATATCAGGATCAACACCGTGTCCTTCAATACCCCAGGTCCCATCGGTTTCATAGAATCCGAAGTTCGGTACCGCGGTGTATCCGCCATCGATCAATCCAGGGACTCCTGAGATCCCGACGAGTCCGCCCCAAGTTCTGGTTCCGATGAGCTTGCCAAGGTTGTTGTGCTTGAAGAGCCACGGGAACATATCACCACCTGAACCGGCGTTGCCGTTTATCAGCATCGCCTTCGGTCCTTGGTGTGAATCGTACGGCCATGGCCAATCCTTGCCGTCACGACGCGCCCAGTAGTTGGTACGAGGACGATTCAGCAACTCGATGAAACGGGTTGGAATCTGACCACCACCATTCCAACGCTCGTCGATCAGGAGAGCTTCCTTACCGGCTTGACCGTAGAACTGTCGGAAGAGCTCGTTCTGACCTTGCACACCAGTATTCGGGACATAGATGTACCCGATCTTACCCTCGGACGCTTCTTCTACATACCGACGATTGTCTTCGATCCAATCGCGATAACGGAGATTGGTTTCTGATCCCATTGGTACGACTGTGACAGTGCGTTCGTTAGAAACTTCGTTCCCATCTTCGTCTGTATCAGCTGAGACGAGAGTGAGATTTGTTTCGAGTCCAGCGAGACCGATGAACGATGCCCAAGGATCCATTGATGTATCGACCGCGACTCCATTCACATGTGTGATAATGTCGCCTTCGTTCACATCAAGTCCGTGAGCATTGAGGGGATTGCGTGCGTCCGAATCCCATGCTGCTCCTTCGTAAATCGTATCAATGCGGAATCCAGTGTATTCTTCATCCGCGATCGAAACATCTGCGACGGAGTAATCAGCGCCGAGCATACCAACATTGGTGTATGGCTGCCCATCGGTATCACCACCGTAGTAGTACGCGTGACCGACATTGAGCTCGCCGATCATCTGACCGATGATGTAACTGACATCTTCACGAGAGACCGCATCGTCGACCATCGGGAGGTAGTGATCCAGCACAGCATCCCAATCGACGCCGTGCATGTTCTCGACATAGAAGAAGTCACGATGACGGCGCCATGCGTCGGTGACGAGTTGACGCCATTCTTCTTTGAGATCAACAGTCTTCATCAATCGAGCCGCGATTGGCTTGACAGATTGGCCAGCAGATGCATCTGCGAAACCCCATCCTGATGGACTTCCGGCAATGATCTTTTTACCGTCCCCAGAGATTGCGTATCCGAAACATACTGGGAGCACAGTTTTCTCGGATGGTCCGTCCGCGTTGATGTCATAGAGCTTGAGGGATGGTGCATCACCCGATGTTCGGATGTAGAGCAGGTTGCCCTTGTCATTGGATCCGAGTGAGGCGAAATTACCAGATGGAACACTAAGTTCAAAACCGCGGCGTTCGAAATCCTCGAAATCAATCTCGACCGATTCAGCGGCTTCGGAATCCGAGTCCGCGATCTCAGCGAGTTCCTCTTCTGTGATCTCACTGCTGGTACGGCTTGCGACCCAAGTCCCTGAGAATCCCAGTTCTTTGAGTTCCCAGGTACCTGTGATTTCATCGCCATTGACTGTACCACGCTGAATCATGGTCATGCCCATCTCTGCAGACTCGGAGTAGAACTCCATGGTGTCTTCGTCGAAGGTCACAAGATCGCCGAGGTCATCGGTCTCGCCTTGTGCTTCGGATTGTCCCATGATGTTGCCCTCGTCATCGACGACGATGGTGAGGGTAAAGCCAATCTCATCGATTGGTGAACCAACCGCTGAAAGCCCCTTTACAGTGCCCTCCCATTTACCCCACAGTGGATGCTCAGTGTTGTATCCATCAAGATATGCTGGGGTTTCCTCTTCAGCGTCGCCATCTTCGGCATTATCTTCGTCGGATTCTGCTTCTTCAGCAGTCTCTTCTGAATCTGCTTCATCTTCTTCCCAAGTCTCCTCATCGGATTCATGGAGTTGTTTGTTTTCAATTTCATCATTCAGAGGAACGGCGATGATCCGGCCGGTTTCAGCATAGATGAACGTCGAACCGATATCCTCGTACTGTGGTGCTGAGAAGTTCCGATTCGAGGTGTAATACAAATAATCACCTTTAGACGAGAAGCATGGGTTCGAATCAGCGAAGAATCCTGATGTGACCTGATGCTTCTCTCCGGTTTCGGTGTTGTAGATCCAAATCGAGGTCATCAACGAATCATCGGATCCCTTTTCGTACGCGATCCATTTCGAGTCGTGCGACCAAGATGGGTTTGGCATGTTTGCCCAAGGGTCTTTGTCAACCTTGGTCATCTCGCCGGTCTCGACATTAACGAGTGACATGATGCCGGCTTTATCAATGACAAGGATGGTTTCTGAATCTGGTGACCATACGGCATTCATCCAGTAGGTTTTGTTGCCTTTGGTGAGCTGCTTGGTTTCTCCCTTTCCATCGGATTGAGTGATGAACAACTCGTACTCACCATTCTCATCAGAGAAGTAAGAAATCCAGCGCCCATCTGGGCTCCAAGCGGGTGTGCGCTCTGCGGATCCTGAGGTATCAGTGATCTGACGGACCGGGCCGTTTTCTTCCGGCACTGTGAAGATATCGCCTCGTGCTTCGACAACGGCACGCTTACCGGTCGATGAAATATTTCCCCCGGCGAGTTGTGCGAATGCATTGACCCGCTTTGGACGGAGTGTTTCGCGAGCACCAGGGATCTGGATGTCAACGACTTTGGATCTTCCATTGCGGAGATCGAGGAGCTGGATTTCAGATCCAAGCTGGAACACGATCTCACCCTTCCCAGAGGCCCCTGGTCCCATCGATGCGAAGCTGACATCGTTGTCTTCAAACTCAGTGACTTGCTCCAGACGCTCACGCTTGGTGTCGTAGCTCCAGATATTGAGTCGTCCTTCGTCGCCATTGTCTGAGACGAAGTACACCTTGTCTCCATTCCACATTGGTGTGGTGTCGGTCCCGATCCAATCAGTGATCTTCTTGGATTCAAAGGTCTTCAGATTGAAGAGCCAGATATCAGTCGCCAGACCGCCGGTGTAGCGTTTCCATGTGCGGAAGTCGCGAGAATCGGTGGTGTACGCGAGCCATTCACCAGAATCATCGATTGCGCCAACAGCACCATACGGCACTGGAAGCTTCTCCGGCATCCCACCCTCTGGACTCACTGTGAACAAGTTCTGCTGTGCTGGATTCCCGGCCATCGCGTTGTACGAGAAGAGCAAGTCGCCCGTATTCGTCCAGTCGTTTAGGCGCTCGTTCCCTGGATGGTGCGTAA
>WUAJ01000181.1 GCA_009827215.1 Phycisphaeraceae bacterium | reverse complement strand
ACTGAGCATGATGTTGGGACTTCGATCCAGACCCCAACCGAAACCTCACGCTTACAGGGCATGAGCGACATCGCATCAGCAGCCTCAAAGCGAGCCCAGGAAGCACTCCGTTCAATCGAAGAAGCCGCCAAGGGGCTTGGCTGCTCCGGAGCAGACTTCGAAACGATCCGCTATGCACTCTATGACATTGAGCGTGATTTGCTTCTCTTGCTGTTCAAAGGCATCCGAGATTGGCCGCTCTGCATCTTGGTCAGCGACGAACTGTGCCTCCACAAGTCAATCGAAGAAGTCGTCCGAGACATCGCACACGCTGGTGCTCCCTGTATCCAGATCCGTGAGAAATCGATGGCTGGCAAAGAATTCCTGGAACACGCAACCAAACTCACCACGCTCGCGCATGACCACGGATTGAGCGTCATCATCAACGATCGCATCGATATCGCACTCGTATGCAATGCCGACGGCGTTCATCTTGGTCAGGATGACTTCCCCATAAATACAGCGAGAACCCTCTTGGGACCATCAAAACAAATTGGCAGGTCATGCTCAACCATCGAGCAATTACACAAAGCCTTCGCACAAGGCGCTGATTACTGTGGATTGGGTCCTATCTTTCCATCCACAACCAAAGCGAAACCAAACCTGCTCGGTGTCGATTTACTCAACGAAGTGATGCGAAACGAGGACCTCAAGGATCGACCCATGCTCGCGATCTCAGGGATCAACATGGACACGATTGACCAGGTTGTCGCTACGGGATTCCCTGGGGTCGCGGTGAGCAGTGCGGTTTGCAGTGCCGAAGATCCTTACGAAGCGTGCAAACTGCTCATGGACAAACTGCTCAACCGAGAGTCATGCGGTGTTTGAACCTACACTCCGGACATGACAGTACAGTTCACATCCGCAACACTCGATAACGGGCTCACAATCATCTCCGAAACGGATTCCGCCGCACAATCAGTCGGCGCTGGATTCTTTGTCAAGACCGGCGCTCGAGATGAAGATCCATCTTTGATGGGAGTCTCCCACTTCCTTGAACACATGATGTTCAAGGGGACCACAGACATCAGTGCAGACCAACTGAACCAAGCGTTCGATGATCTCGGAGCGACGAATAACGCGTACACAACGCGTGAGTCGACTTGCTTCTATGCGCATGTCATACCCGAAAGCGCTCCTGACGCGATCGAGCTGTTATCGCAAATGATGCGGCCCGCGATCCGCCAAGATGATTTTGATACTGAGAAAAATGTCATCCAAGAAGAAATCGCGATGTACGCTGACAACCCATTCTGGGTGCTCTATGAGCAGTGTGTCGCGAACCATTACAACACCCACACACTCGGACACCGAGTGCTAGGGACCAAAGAGACGATCGACGCGATGCAGCGTGATCAGATGCTCCAGTACTTCAAGGATCGCTACAGCGCGGACAACACAGTCGTCTCGCTCGCAGGAAATGTTGACTTTGATCGAGCTGTTGAACAGATCCGAGAACTCTGTGGAGACTGGAACACTTCCAACCCATCCAGAGATACGACACGACCGAACACTGGTCATGAATCCTTCACGATGTCCAGCGAACGCGTGCATCGCGGCTACATACTCGGACTGAGCGACGCCCCTGCGATTGACAGCGCCGACCGCTATGCCGCCGCGTTGATGACCCAGATCCTTGGTGGTTCTGACAACTCCAGACTACACTGGGCGCTGATTGAGACGGGGATCGCCGAGGAGGCCATGGCCGCGTATGACGGGCTTGATGGGACCGGAGATTACTTCATCTACGCTTCGGGAGACCCTGAATCACTCGATCAGATCTGGGATGTCATGCTTGGTGAGATTCGATCACTCAAAGATTCGATCGACGAAGAGGACCTCGCGAAACTGCGTTCTAAGATGCTCACCTCCGTCACCCTCGCGGGAGAGAAGCCAAGCGGGCGAATGCAACGCTTGGGAAGACTGTGGACCAGCCAAGGCAGATACATGTCGTTGGAAGAAGAAATAGAGAAGATCAACGCAGTGAATGTGGGAGCTATTCAAGATCTGATCGATCGGTTCCCGATCGACGACTGCACTGTCGGACGGATGATTCCGGAGAGAGCAGAATAATCACGCGGCTTTCTTTGGTACAAACGAGCGGATCGCGGAAGTCGGGGATGTCTTTGCGGCATTGACAGCTTTGGTTGATGCCAGCACCAGTTTTTCAGGCGAGATAAAGAGCATCGCTGTTCCTTCATCCAAAGTGGCAAGGCCGATGTGTACCTGAACAGAAGTTGCTCCCTCGGCTTCCTTCGGTATCCAGTTTCCCAGTGAACTTGTGAACTGATCAGTGAATGATGATGCGGTTCTCGAAGCGCTCGCACGATCAACCTCTGGCAGCACAACCCCGAAGTCAGTATGACCGAGACGGCACACAGCACCACCCATGGGTTCAAAGTACTTGATCAGCATTGATGCCGTGCCGATGATGATGTCATCATGCGTTTGTTGATCGCACGCCTGAAGTACCGCGTCCATCCCCCCCAGCGAACACTGGATGACTGTGATATCTACCTCACCTGGCTTGACAGTGCTGTAGACCTGTCTGATCGCATGCTTAAAACCTTCCCGATTGAGCACGCCAGTCATCGGATCGATCGCTTCTTCACCATCAACGAGTGACCCAACCTCTTTCGCTGAATAGCTCTCGATCTCTTGACCGCGAGTCATATTGATAATCTGGCGATCAGCCTTTGCGAGTATCTCTTGTGGATCCTCTTGAGTCCCGACTTCTACTTCAAGAACCTTGGACATCTCTTTTGAAGCATTCCCGCTCTTCACAATGATGTCATCAATCTGCGATTCTGATAAATCGAGCCATTGCTTTGCTCTGGAGTATAGCGATCGGAGCGAGTCCGTCGGAATCTCGGATATCAACACCTCATGGACCAGATTCCCGAGAGCAACACACCGAGCGACCTTTGAATGCTCGCTCGGGCACGCCGTAGGACGCTCGTGGTAGTTGATCGGGACGGCTATTTCATTCGGGAGTTTCCACTTGCTCGCGATCGCTGAACCGACTCCAGCATGCTGGAGATCAAACTCAGATATCTCGGCACGCGTGAGCTTGGAATGGTCACTCCCGACACTTTCAACAACTGTGTTGTAGCGAGCTTTCATCGCTCGATACATCGCGATCATTCCGATGTCCTGGAGCAATCCAGTCAAAAATGCCTCATCGCATTCCTCATCGAAATCTTTCTCATCAGCAATCAGTTTCGCGGCTATCGCAGTATTCAAACCACGCAACCAATACGACTGGTAGTCAAAAGTATCACCGTCTTGACCTTCAAAGGCTGAAACCAGTGAGAATCCGAGCACCAGCGATTTCACTGGTCCGAGTCCGAGCATGATGAGTGCTTTTTCGATAGATGAGCAGCGCTTGCGTAAGCCGTAGAAACTCGAGTTGACGGTACGAAGAACCTTTGCAGATAATGCCTGATCCATCGTGATCTGATCGGCAAGTTCCGACATCTTGACATCGGGATCTGATGTCAACTCAAGCACCTGTGCAGCAACAGCCGGCAACGAAGGCAAGCTCGGACAGTTCAGGATGTCGGTCAATAGATCGGGATCCATACTCGATCAATCTCTTTACTTGTGAGCAGACCCGATCCGTCGGGTACTAAAGAGAATATCGACCCGAACTATGCCCTTCTTGATCAGAATCAGCTTCTGATCGATGGGTAATCCCCCTCAACAAGCGTCTCAGCTATTCAACAACCACCTCATCGATGGGATCTCAGAACCTGTCCGTTCTTGGATGAAAGCCGAGAGCAATCGTGCTGATCGCAGCATCCGATCCACTGGTTCACGCAAGAACTGGTCGATATCAGGATGTGGACCTACTGAACGGAAAAAATCGACAGTCTGTGATCTCACTCGCCAAACCCCATCAACTGTGGTGCTTGATTTGGAGACATGTTCATACTCGCTCGTTATCGGGTCTTGTGTAATCCCGCCGAGTTCTGGAGAGAATCCATAGACTTCTGACGGCTCAAGCAATGCACCGGTGACCACATCGCTATCAAAGATCGGCATCGCACCAATCTCAACCAGCACGATCCATTGGTACCAAGCCAATCCTGCCACAATGGAATCTTGATTGTGCCCATCAGGTCCGTTTGAGATACGCAATAATGTAAGCAAGGCATCGAATATCCCGTGGTGTGGATCATGATCCTGCACCATTCGAGGGACGAGATCGACAGCCATGACCGCAGCTCTGTATGCACTCAGATTCTTCCGAATCGTGAGCATCGGTTCCATCAGATCCCAAACGGTTAATAAAGCGAGTTCAGAACTTGGACGGACAATCGCGTTCATGCTCGCAAGTGTGCAGATCTCCAAGCCGCCTGAAAAGCTCGATCGCTCCCTTTTAGACCCCTTCGCCAGCACCCTGACCATGCCATGATCGCGAGTCATTAATACAGCCGTTTGAGAGGTCTCTGACCAATCCCATGTTCTCACACAAACTGCCTGATCATCAATCACAGCCATCGTGGAAGTCTAGGAAAGATGGGGGATTTGGTCTGAACACCCGCCGAACAAAAATGATGAGAGGAATCCGGAACAGACCCCGATCAATTGCGTACATTCCCTTGTGCGACCGTTGTGTTTGTGGTACGGTTGCATGCACAGCCCATTCGGGCGCATGTCGCGGAAAATGTACATCTACCCGGCTTCCGAGCCAATGAACCTGAATCCTCAGGAGGAGTCTTCGCTATGGCGATCAACACCCGCCCGCTCTTGGTAGCGGCTCTCACTATGACCGCAGGACTGGCAACCGCTGGTCAGCACGGTGAATCATTCTCAACATGTGGCACCAACGCCCACGGCGAACCACGCCAGCTTGCAGGCGTCGGGATCATCCTCGCCGATGCACTTGAATACCGCCTCACAGACGAGCACATCGCGGCACTGAGCGAACCTCCACGCAAACTTCTGAAAGAGTTTGAGCGCTT
>WUAJ01000019.1 GCA_009827215.1 Phycisphaeraceae bacterium | reverse complement strand
CCTCTTCCGATCTGATCGTCATCCCAAACGCAAGCCCAACGCCAAGTTTCCTGATACCATCCCTTCAACTCCTCTATCCATCGGATCACGATTGTGGTGCTGATCCGAGGATGACCTGTGTCGTCAATGGATCGAGCAGCGAAGGGACATGATGGCAGCTTCAGACAATGACTTTGTTCGAATTGAGAACCCCGCCGATGGCGTGACTGTGCTGGTCCCCACGGCGGATATTGATATGAGCCGATCCCCAGATCTGCGCAGCTCGATCAAAGGGGAGCTCAAGCCTGGACTCGAACGGATGATCATCGATCTTTCCGAGGTCCAGTACATGGACTCATCGGGACTCGCGACTCTTGTGGAAGCGATGCGTCTTGCGAAGAAGGAAGCTGTGGGTCTGCACCTCGCGTCGATGACGGACAAAGTCCGCGCGATCTTCGAGATCGCTCGTCTTGATGCCTTCTTCAGCATCAAGGACACGCGTCAGGACGCGCTTGATGCGTGATGATCCACGCGTGGATCGGTACCCGACTGGACAAACCGGCTTGGCCATGCGACACTACCAGTCATGAGCGATCAGACCAACGAGTCTCAATCCAAATTGCCGCTCCCAGTTCTCGTGGTGCTGTATCCCATTGCGATCATCGGCCGTCGCACACTCGGTATCCTCTCGCATACCGGCGAAGTCTTCTACATGCTCTGGAACGCGACTCAGTGGTTGTGGCGCGGATTGACTGATCGCAAATACCGTCTCGGCAAGAGCGCGATCGTGTCACAGGTCGTTCGTATTGGTGTGCGTTCGATTTTCATCGTGGTCATTGTTTCTGGAGCTGTGGGATTGATCCTGGCGCTCCAGCTCGCGCCTCCTCTGGAAGAGTTTGGTTCAAAGGACAAGGTCGCCAATATCATCGCTGTTGCCGTGCTCCGTGAGTTGGGACCACTGATCGGTGCGATTGTGCTCACGGGTTTCGCTGGAGCATCCATCGCGGCTGAGATCGGCACGATGGTGGTCTCCGAAGAGATCGAAGCACTCGAGGCGCACGCACTCAATCCAGTCCGATTCTTGGTTGTCCCACGCGTGCTCGCTTCCACGGTCTCCATGACCACACTCGGCGTGATGTCGAGCTTCGCAGCGATCATCTCTGCAATGGCAATCTCGATCATTGTGCTCGATATCCCATACGAAACCTACATGGACAACATGCTCCGACAAGCGAAGATGGTCGACTTCTGGACCGGCGTCGCGAAAGGCGGCGTCTTCGGGACCCTCATCGGGATCATCGCGTGCACCAACGGCCTCCGCGTCACCGGCGGAGCCGCGGGCGTCGGTCGTGCGACCACTTACACCGTCGTCGAATGTATCGTCGCGATCGTCGTAGCTGACCTCGTGTTCACCGCGATTTTCTTCGCTCTCGAGCTGTTCTAAGGCGAGCGTCTTACAAGCGGTATCCAACGGGCTGCTCGATCAACGCATACAACTCGCGGAGCACGGTCATCGACAAGAATCCCAAAGCGCTGAGTCCGGTCATCAGCAGCGCTTCTTGGATATGTCCAGCGCCCATCAACCAACCCCCGCCGTAGAGCGTGGGCCAGATCGCGCCGTATCTGGTGATGCGTTCGTCGAGTTGTGGACCTTGGCCGTGGCGCTTGGTTCTGCGGATGATGAAGAGCACAAAGAGCACGACAAACACACCTGGATAGATCATCGCGCTCATCGGCACGCCGTCGGGCCAGAGCCCTCCGGCCCACTGTCTATCCCACGCGAGCGCCAGGAGCAGTAGCGAGCAAAGCAACCAACCGCTGATCGCAAAGATCGCGGCACGGCGCGAGATCGGAGGGGATCGTCTTCCCAGATACTGCGCCAGCGCGAGCACCGCCATCGCGTGGGTCATCACGAGCCAAACGGGGATCAGGAATCGGATCCAGACATTGGGGACCATCATGTGTCCGGCATAGATCACGCTCAGCATCACCATCCCCATTCCGGGAACGAACTTGCCGAGCGCGTTGAAGATCAGGATCGCGACGGCGAGGACAATCGTGAGCAAAATCGCGCCGGTCCCAAAGAAAGTGGCACCGAGAATCGCGAGCATCAGGGATCCCGCGACAGCACACACGGCGAGTTCGAGGGATGCGGATCCATCCACGATCGGATGTCCAGGCGATCCCAGCGCCCGGTCCTTGTGCAGATCGAGCAGATCGTTGAGTGCCGCCCCAAATGCGTAGAGACCCAATCCGACGAGCAAACCTCCGATCAATGCGGCCCAGAGGGGCTCGTCGTTCAGATACGCCGGGAGATGCTCGCCTTGTGTCGTTCTCGACCAGAGGATCACGAACCAGAGATTCCCGACGGCTCCGAATCCCGTCGTCACGCGTGTGAGCTTGAGCATCGGAGCGGCTTTGCGAACCCAGTGGAGCATGACAGATCGTAGCAAATCCATCGTCGAGCGGGTCTACGATCTCTCTCTATGTCTGATCTCGACTCTTTGACATCCAGCAAGCCGGGAGCGAGCGCCATTGTGGTCTCCCGCTACAACGACTCGATCACCTCAGTGATGCTCGATGGAGCGATCCAAGCGTACCTCGGCGCCGGAGGAGACGAGGATCAGCTCGCGATCCTCGAAGCGCCTGGCGCATACGAACTGATCGCTGTCGCAAATGCCGCGGCCAGCAGCGGGATTTACGCATCCGTCGTCTGTCTCGGATGTGTGATCCGAGGTGAGACCTCGCACGACCAGCACATCGCAAATGCCGTCGCTGTGGGACTGGGAGAGATCTCGATCAAGACCAATGTCCCAGTCGCGTTTGGAGTGCTTACGACCAATACGATCGAGCAAGCACGCGAACGAGCAGGGGGGAGCGTTGGGAACAAGGGCGCCGAAGCAATGAACGCCGTGCTCGCGGCATCTGGAGCGATCCGAGTGATTGAGCACGCAACAAAGAACAACACGCCGGGAGTTCGTTTCACTCCTGGATTTGATGTACCTGACAAAGCCGCACGCGCCGGCGGGGGTTCGTGAAGTATGGGATCACCCAGAGATATCCGCAGACTGGCGCTCATGGCGCTCTATCAGCTCGATGCACGCGCCGGCGATGACACAGAGCTCATTCGCAGCTCGCTCGATGACACGGACAGCTTTCTCAGCGAGGGTTTAGAGTTCGCGGATCCTTCGTCCAAGCTCAGCGAGCGTGATCGGGATCATGCATTCGAGATCGCGAGCGGCGCATTTGCAAATATCGAAGCCGCGGACACGGAGTTGAATGAGTTATCTACGGAATGGGCCGTGCATCGGATGCCCGCGATGGATCGTGCGATTCTGAGACTGGCGCATTATGAAATGACCAAAGTCGAAGATCCCAAACCCAAAGCGAGTGTGAACGAAGCCGTCGAGCTCGCGAAGCAGTTCTCCACTGCGGATTCGCCGGGATTTGTCAACGGACTGCTCGATAAGGTCCTCAAGCGTGTGCTCGCTCAAGCGGATCACGCTGCAGGTTCCGCGGAGATTTAACGATGGCGATCTTCCGCAAAGCGATCGACAAACTCAAAGCCGGACTCGGGAAAACCCGCGAATCATTCGTCTCATCGCTGAGATCGATGCTCTCTGGGAAGCAGCTCGACGACGACCTGATCCGCGAGATTGAGAAGCGTCTAATCGAGTCTGATGTCGGCGTTAAAGCGACCAAGATCCTCATCGATGGCATCAAAGCCGACTACAAAGCGGGAACACTCACCAAAGGTGAGGATGTCATCGAGTATCTCAAAACAGAACTCAAAGCGATGTGGCCGGCGCAGGATCGCTCGCTCAACATGAGTGATACCAAACCCACTGTGATCCTCATGACCGGCGTCAACGGTGTTGGAAAGACCACCTCAATCTCCAAACTCTGCAAGCAGCTCAAAGACGAGGGGAACACCGTGCTGCTCGGCGCGTGCGACACATTCCGCGCAGGCGCTGTCCGACAACTGGAAATTTGGGGAGAGCGTCTCGGAGTCGAGGTCGTCAAGGGACAGCAGGGGGGGGATCCGGCTGCGGTTGCGTTTGATGCGTGCAGCGCCGCAAAGGCGCGAGGAGTGGATGTGCTGATCATCGACACCGCCGGTCGGCTTCAGACGCAGAGCGGACTCATGGATCAGCTCAGCAAAATCCGCAGAGTCATAGACAAACAGATTCCAGGTGGTCCACACGAGACATTGCTCGTGCTCGATTCAACGAGTGGTCAGAACGCGCTACGCCAAGCCGAGGAGTTTAACGCTGCGGCTGGGGTGACCGGAATCTTCCTGAGCAAGCTCGACGGCACTGCCCGTGGCGGGATCGTCGTTGCGATCAAGGAAGCAACCAATATCCCCGTGAAGTTTGTGGGATTGGGGGAGACTCCGGACGATGTGGAGCCGTTTGATCCAGAGCAGTTCGTTGAAGCCATGTTCGAGCAAGACTGATCGCACGCAGTTCGAAAGCGTCTGATAACCGACATTGAGTGTCAGCACTGCTTAGATCGAGTTAAATTGAGTGAAAAGCCGATTTCATGGGTGTTTTGACTAGACGATTCTCCTTGTTCTGTCTACTCTTGACCCTGAGCAGTGATGTGTGTCTATTGCTCAAAGAGAGAAACCAAGTTCTTGGGAGAGAGAGAATTATGAAAACTGCACTGATCGGCGCGGCTTTGTCCGCCGCTACGCTGTCGGCCTCGGCAGGTGGTCTGGTCATCGCTGAGTACCAACTCGGTGATCACCCAAACGGGAATCTGAACCCACCGCCATACGGGCTTCGTCTTGACAACATCCTCGGCGCTGGCGCTTCGACGCTGAGCATTGATCATCACAATGATACAGTGCTCACTGTGTACGATGACAACGGCACCCTCAGCATCAACATCAGTGGAACGCTCTACGGCGGTCAGCTCGATGGCATGGGTGGCTATGTCTCCGCAGCAAGCTACGCTGTCGATTTCACTTACTCCGCAAGCGTTGTTGCTTCTGGCGGTGGCTGGATTGTCAACGGCATCGATGCTGCAAACTCCGGCACTCTGACCAATCTCGATGACAACTCAGTCATCACCCTGTACACCACAGGCACTCCTGAAACATTCCTGTTCCTCCCAGACGATCACCGTCTGCACACAGACGCGAATGATTGGGTCGGCCGTGGCTGGATCACCGATCAAACCAATGGCTCCGATCCACTCGGCGGCACTCGTGACTGGCTCTTCACTGCGACAGAAATCCCAGCTCCAGGAGCACTCGCGCTCTTCGGTCTCGGTGGCTTGGTTGCAGGCCGTCGTCGTCGCTAATCGATCGATTTGATCAAAGAATCTATGAACCCGTCCACAGTCTGTGGACGGGTTTTTAAGTGCATATTTCGCATATAGTTATCGGAACTCTTCAGAAATAAATCTAAAAGCAAATAAAAGTACTCGAATCTAGGATTTTCATCTAGTATTCGCATGCATACTCCTGTAAATTCATGACTTAGGACTCAGTGCGGGTCTGATTTGTGAAAACACTTCATTGGGAGAGAGAACAATGAAATATGCAATGGCAATCTTGGCACTTTCAGGTGCTGCGATGAGCGCCTCGGCAGGCGGACTGACCATCGGTCAGTACCTCCTCGACGATCACCCAGGAGGCGGCGAAAATCCACCCCCTTACGGTCTTCGTCTCGACGGAATCGTCGCTCCAGGTGCAGCTACCCTCAGCTTGGGACATCACGGCGACACAATCTTGACTGTAACTGATGATGGCGGAACACTTTCCATCAACATCAACGGCACGCTTCATGGCGGAGCTCTTGATGGAATGGGCGGATACACCTCTACAGCAGATTACGCAATCGACATGACCTATGTCATCGGCGTCAGTGACGAAGGTAACGGCTGGGCAGTCAATGGATTCAGCGCATCCAACAGCGGAACGCTGACCAACCTTGACACCATGGCTGAAATTGACCTTTACGGCAAGGACAACGCGGCTGGACTCGTCTTCGCGTTCCTCGCTGATGGTCACCGTCTCGACAACGACAACGACTCATGGGTCGGCCGTGGCTGGATCACCGATCAGTCCGACGGCAGCGATCCGCACAGCGGATACCGCGATTGGCTGTTCACCGCGACGAAGGTCCCAGCACCAGGTGCTTTCGCACTGCTCGGACTCGGCGGACTCTGCTCAGCACGCCGTCGCCGTTAAGATTTCGCTTTCCCGAAATACAGAGAACCCCGTTCAGCGAGTCTGGACGGGGTTTTTTCTTCGATAGAATGGGCTAATTCTGATGAAACGGAAAATTGCAGACGAATATAGGGATTTTTATGTAGACAGAATCTCGAACTTCCAATAATATCGCTGTAGCAATCGTTTTACGGTTGCAGGGGATTGATGAGAACCTCTGTATTGGGAGAGAACAAATGAGAAATACATGCATTGGGATTGCGCTCTCTGCCGCAACGCTTTCGGCGTCTGCAGGTGGACTGACAATCGCGGAGTACCAGCTGAGTGATCACCCAGCTGGTGGAGAAAACCCACCGCCTTACGGGCTTCGTCTCGACGGGATCCTTGGCGCTGGCGTTCACACACTGAGCATCGACTTCCATGATGACACTGTGCTGACTGTGACCGACAACGGCGGGACGCTCGAAATCAATATTTCGGGAACCCTCTACGGCGGTGAAGTCGACGGCATGGGCGGATATGTCAGTGCTGAAAGCTACGCAGCTGATTTCAACTATGTTGTCAATGTCACTGATGTTGGAAACGGCTGGGAAGTCAACGGCTTCAGCGCTTCCAACGGCGGAACACTGACCAACCTCAACACCATGGCTGTGACTGAGGTCTACGGCATGACTGATGGGAATGGTCTTGTGCTCGCGTTCCTCGAAGACGGATACCGTCTCGACAACGACACGACCACATGGGTTGGCCGCGGTTGGGTCACTGACCAGCCAGACGGCACCGATCCACACGCTGGATTCAGAGACTGGCTCTTCACTGGTGAGCTGATCCCGGCACCAAGCAGCTTTGCGCTGTTCGGTCTCGGCGGACTGGTCGCTTCGCGTCGTCGCCGCTGAACCTGAACTGAGCGATTCGCTCAATGTTCAACATGAACATCTCAAGCACTCCCGATTTTCGGGAGTGCTTGTTATTTATAGATCGCTCAACCACGACCAGTACGAGGGAGATTGCTGCGATGCCGGATCATGAACGCATGAAGTGATGGTGTTGTATTGTGCGCGCGATTCAATCTCTGTTTCTGTGAGCGGTGGATCCATGATGTTGACGATCAACAGCTGAATGAGGTCTTTTTGTTGGTGATCAGCCGTGACGAGTGATTCAGTTAAGTATGGGAGCAGCTCAGGTCCCATTCCACCCAACGCAAAGACTGCGAACTTTGCATCTTCTGGGATGTCGTTGTCTCTCAAGTGCGGCAGCAGAATCTGACTGATACGCTCAACACGCTCATGGATTCCTGCTCGAGCGAGAATATACGCCGCGAGGAACTGTTGTTGAGCATCTTCGGATTCGAGAGCATCCACAAGAAAGTGCTTCCATTCTCGAGCGATCGGGATCAGCTTTCCAACACCAAATGATGCATTGAAATAGACCAAACCACGATGGCGCTCGGTGTCGAACGGCGTTGTGTCGTCCCTCAATCCCTCGATCGTGATCCGGATTAGATCCTCCGTTACGACGAAACGAGGGTCGGCTTCGATGGTCTCCCATTTCCCGCCGGTCCAGAGATGCCCTTCTGCGGGGTTCTGGATAAACACTCGCTGTGCTTGAGAGAAGTTCCAGATGATCTGACACACAACTTGTCGGACTTGCCAATCTTCATGATTCAGCGCGTTGTAGAGGTGTTTGGGCTCTAGGTCGGGATGGGTAAGCAAAGCACCCTGCGCGCTGATCAGATTCCCACGAATGTCATCATCACGAAACTGCTCGATGAGCTCTTGGGGGGTATACGAGTGGTCGTACTCGATCATGTTGTTGATCGGTGTCACTGGTTGAACTTCATGCGGATGCGCGATCGCGAAGGGAGTCAGGATCATCGGCAGGATGCAGCAGAACCGTCTCAAATCGTCGATCATACTGACTAGTTCGGCGTTAGAGTCGGTGTTTATCCAACTGCACTGTTGCTTCCGATTACCCATCGCCGCGAGCTTCATACTCAGATTCGAAATCCTCAGCAAAGGTCACAGGTCCAGGAATCTCTGATTTCCAAGGCTGATTACTCGTCAGTTCACGAGCAACCTTGCGTCCCTCCAGTACCGATCGACGCTCTGAATCCGTGTCGGGAACCTCGCCAGGCGTGTGCTGCGCTTGCGGATCGAGCTGCGCGACATGGAGCGTTTGCGTTGGGAACGCAAACTCGACGCCGAGACGATCCGCGAGCCGGACGACATCGAGCATGAAGCGGTGCTTCTCACGCAGCTCGATGGACCAGTCGGGGCACTCGAAGAAGATATAGACGAGGATGTCGAGCGAGTGGGCGCCGAAGCTGTTGAGCCAGACATGGTAATAGTCTTTGCGTGTGTAGGGGTGGAGTTTGACGATCTCGCGGATGCCGGAACAGAACGCCTCAATTTTTTCGGGAGGCGTGTCGTAGGTGACATTGAGTTTGGTGTTGAATCGACGGTACTTGCGTCGTCCGTAGTTATCGACGGTCGCGCGAACGAGCGTTGCGTTTGGGACAGTGACGAGCGAGTTGTAGAAGGTTCGGACGCGTGTGGAGCGAAATCCGAGGTCCTCGACGGTGCCTTCGACGCCGTTGGTCTCGATCCAGTCCCCGATCTCAAATGGTCGATCTAGGATCACGGCAATCGATCCGAAGAGGTTCTCGATCGTGTCCTTCGCAGCGAACGCGAACGCGAGACCCCCTATCCCGAGACCGGTGAGTAGTGGCAGGATCTCGATCTGGAACGCGTTGGCGATGTAGATCAGTCCGATCGCGGTCAGGAAGATCTTCACTGTCCGTTTGATCATCGGGACAAGCAGATCGTCGTATTTCGTCTCGGTTTTCGCGGCTTGGAGGGAGAGCCAATCGCTTATCAGATCGGTCACGCGGAACGCGGCCCAGACCATGGACACCATAAAGAACAGGCGCACGGCGACGAGCAAGACTGGGACAACAGCAGTGGGGAGGAGTCCTTGATCAAGCGCGAAGTACCAGATTCCGGACGCGGCGAGCAATCCAAATGGCCGTACCGCTCGTGCGAGTGAGTCTTTTTCGACTTCTTTGCCTCGTTTGACTTCGAATCGGTGCCATGCGGTGCGGAGGATAGTGCGGACGAGCTGATCGACGATGATCCCGATGAAGACGACGACGAGGATCCCGATCCACTGCCAGAGTTCCATGCCGAGGAAGAGGTTGCCTTTGAGTGTGTCTGGGATCTCGTTACGGATCTTTCTACTCAGCGATTCCTTTGCTTCCGACTCCACGACGACGCGTTCATTCTCTGTCGCGATCCAGAGTGAGTGGATCGTTTCGGCCGTGGATCTTGAGAATCTCCATGATCCCTGGTCATCTTCAGTGAGGGTGATCTCGCCTTCATATTTCCGTGACCACGCGAGGTGTCTGAGTGATCGGGCCGTGTCTGGGTAGAGGGTGTAGGTTCTTGAATCAGGATCACTGGGGTGATCGGAGTACTCGATGCGTTCGAGGCGGTTGAGGACCTCATAGAGCTCCATCGCGGTTGTGACTTTGGTCGAGTGGAGGAGTCCTGGAGGGAAATCGATGCTCCTGAGTGCGTCTTCCACGTTGTAGGGGCTGGTCTCAGTGATCCCTTGTAGGAAGGTCAAGAGGGTGTTTCGAGGGGATTCCAAGCCTTGCTCAGGGGTCGGGGCAGTGGTCTGCAGGTCGCTTTGTGCAGTCGTCTGCCCATTGGTATGATCGTCCTGAGCGATCGCTTGGGGTGGGGTCCATCCAAGCGTGGCTAGAGCAAGCAGGAGCATCGCGATCAGTCGGGCAAATGGGGTAGTCCGGGGGGCATGAATTGAGTGGGTTTTTTGTTTCATCACGCCTGCATGCTAGGCAATCTGCGATCAAGTGCCCTATCGTTTGGGCCCAACGGGTGGCGCGAGGAGCGTCCCCAAAACACGCGATTTCACCGAAAGGAAAGCGCATGGCAGCTGGAACCAAAGGCACCATCACGCAGGTCATCGGATCAACCTTCGATGCTCAGTTCCCCGAGGGCGATTTGCCCGATATCTACAACGCGATTTCTGTCGAGTTTGAGCTCGACGGCAACGCTGTGAAGCTGACCGGAGAGGTCCAGCAGCACCTCGGCGGGGGACGCGTGCGAGCAGTCGCGCTCGGAACCACCGATGGTCTGAGCCGCGGCATGGCGATCACTGACCTTGGCGCACCGGTTTCGGTCCCTGTTGGTGAGAAAGTCCTCGGACGCGTGTTCAACCTGCTCGGCGATCCGATTGACAACAAGCCAGCTCCAGAGGGCGCGGATCGCAAACCGATCCACCGTGAACCACCTGAGTTCTCGGCACTGAACCCAAAGACTGAAATCCTCGCGACTGGTATCAAGGTCGTCGACCTCCTCTGCCCGTTCGTGCGTGGTGGTAAGATCGGCCTCTTCGGTGGTGCGGGTGTGGGCAAGACTGTGATTATCCAGGAGATGATCGCTCGTGTTGCTCGTGAGTTCGGTGGGTACTCCGTATTCTGTGGTGTGGGTGAGCGTACTCGTGAAGGGAACGACCTCTGGCGCGAAATGTCAGAAGCGGAGTTCACTGATGAGAACGGCAACACCGCGTATGTTATTGACAAGGTCGCGATGGTCTTCGGTCAGATGAACGAGCCTCCAGGTTCGCGTCTCCGCGTCGCGCTCTCCGGCCTCACCATGGCGGAAGACTTCCGCGATGAGTCGGGTAAGGAAACCATGATGTTCGTGGACAACATCTTCCGCTTTACCCAAGCGGGTTCGGAAGTGTCCGCGCTCCTCGGGCGTATGCCTTCAGCGGTGGGTTACCAGCCAACCCTCTCGACTGAAATGGGTGAACTCCAAGAACGAATTACTTCGACTGCGAAGGGTGCAATTACCTCCGTGCAGGCGATTTATGTGCCGGCGGACGACCTCACTGACCCTGCTCCAGCCACGGCGTTTGCTCACCTCGACGCGTTCGTGGTTCTCGAGCGTTCGATCGCTGAAAAGGGGATCTTCCCGGCGGTCGACCCACTCGCATCGACCTCGCGTATTCTCGATCCAGGGATCATCGGCGAGCGTCACTACGCGGTCGCGCAGCGCGTGCAGAAGGTGCTCCAGCGCTACAAAGATCTCCAGGACATCATCGCGATTCATGGTGTGGACGAGCTTTCCGACGAGGACAAGCAGATCGTGGGCCGCGCTCGTCGTATCGAACGCTTCCTCTCCCAGCCGTTCTATGTTGCTGAGGTCTTCACCGGCTTCCCAGGTATCTACACCTCGCTCGAAGAATCCATCGATTCGTTCGAGCGTCTTTGTGACGGCGAAGGCGACGACCTCCCAGAATCCGCGTTCATGTATGTCGGTACACTCGACGACGCACGCAAGAAAGCAGAAGCCGCGGCTGCCGCTGCTGGGTAACTCAGCATTCCAACTGTTTCCTCGCCACCCGCCTTGGCGGGTGTTTTTTTGACTCTGCTGCTGCCAAAAGCGTGTTTCAATTATGCGGCATCGTTGCTCTCTTGAGTTCTGTTTACATGGCGTTGTTTCCGCTTGAACAGTTTCAAGGCTTCGATCGCTGCGTCATTCACTGTTGGGTAGCTCTGCGTGCAGATCCGATCGTAGAGTTCGGCATCGTGATCTTCAGAAAGACGCAAGTCAACCACACCCATCGACCATTTGGGGAACAGTCTCTCTGTGGCGGGGTGGCCTGTCAGCACAATCAAAGAATGGTGTCTTGTATCTGATGTGATCTGTGAAAACAAAGTGTTGACCGCGTTGTAGTCGCCTTCGAGAATTTGCAGAAAGTACTTCCCTGAATACAACAGCAATCCAGTGATATCCAGTTCCGCGTTACGGCTCGCCGCCTTTGATGAGAGCGTGTTGAGTTCTGCGTTTGTGAAACTGTGTGCTGACTGACTGACATAAATCACCGTGAAGTTCATGGCTCCACCTTTCATTGGGATGTTGGTTCTATCAGGTATCTCGGCTCAACAACGGGCTGGATTCAAGCCTGGAGCCGAAACTAATGCGTGCTCAAGGATGTCAAGGCTCATTGCGGATCTGATCAGTGGACAGTAATGCCACAACTTCGCGTAGCCGGATAATATTACGATGTTCTGAATACCCAAGTGGCCACATATCTGTGTCTATACGGTCGATTCTTGCTCAACTGTCCAGCTCAGTTGCTCTCCACGACAGTCGATATGAATGCAGAAAAAACCTGGCCCGCCGTCTGAGCCGGTATGTTCGTGCTTGTTGACCATCGGCCAGATGATCTCGCGATCGGTGTCTGGGAGCGGGAGTTCTGAAATCTCGTCGGGATGGTGCCAGCGGAGTTCGCCTTCGTCCATGTGTCCGTCGACGACCTCGACTGGAACCATGACGCGGTAGTAGAACAGCAACCAGTGGGTTTTACCTTCAAACGCCGTCTCGGCGATGAGACCAACCAATCGGATGTCGTCGATGTCCACATGGATCCCGGCTTCTTCCATAATCTCGCGCTGAGCGCACTGATTGGGAGATTCGCCGAGATGCATCTCGAGCTTGCCTCCGATGGGAGAGCAGAGCCCCTTGTTGGGCGCCTTGATTCGATGGAGCAGGAGCACACGCCCGTCCTTGTCTCGAAGATCACACAAGCACGCGAGTTTGTAGGGAAGCCCCGCGTTCTTTGGGTCCTCAGTCATTCCGGGCAGGATGTTGGCAGCGTCGCTCATGCACTAGCGTAGGCATTGAAGTCTACTGAGCTTGCTCATGCTCAAATGATGCGATCAATCGGTATGACTTCACAGATGAATCGAAATGCTCAGCACGGATGCTCTGATATTCCTCATTGCTGAAGAACCGCTCCATCGTCGATTCGTCAGGAAACGAGAGGATGAAGACCCTGTTAAATGGATCGTCCGCGTCGCCTTGGAGCATCTCGCTGACGCGGAGATCGAGCCGGAAATACCCACCCATCTCGTGGAGAATTGGGGTCATCCCTTCGCGATACTTTGTGTATCCGTCTTTATCGCTCTCGTGGAGTCCGACGAGAACTTCGAATCGTTTGGTTGCTGTGGTCATGCTCAGTGTACGAATGAGCGGATGCTGTGTTCACTCAGAACGCGACTTCGAAGTCTGTTTCCGCGAACCTTCGTACATCTCGTAGCTCAGCAGTCGACATTCGACCTGTGCATTGAAGAAGATCTTGCGCGACGAGGTTTTGAGTCCGATGTGGTTTGCGAGTGTCCTATTTCCTGTGAACACATGTCCCGTCCATCCTCGGCATTCATTCTTGAAGAAGTCTCCGATCCCAGCGTAAGTGGGGATGAGATCATCGGTTTCTCCAAGGCGCAAGCCGTATTCAGGATTGAGAATCACATGTCCCGGTTCGTCTGGGATGTGTGTTTCACGGAAGTCGCAGCATTCAAAGTCTATCAGGTGCTCAACTCCAGCGGTCATCGCGTTTTTGCGTGCGGCTTCGATTGCTCGCGCACTGCGATCCGTCGCGATGATTGGTTTGGTGATGCGATTGGGTTGTGCTTTCTTCGCTTCTTGACGCATCTTCATGTACAGATCATCAATATCCAGTGCTGTATGCAAGCAACTCGCGTCGTTTCGGAGTAGTCCAGGCGCTCTTCCCGCGGCGATGAGCGCCGCTTCGATCGCGAGGGTTCCTGAGCCGCACATCGGATTGACCAGTGGAGTCGAGCCGTCGTATCCAGCGCCCATGAGCACCGCGGCGGCGATGGTCTCACGCATCGGCGCATCGTGCGGCATCTTTCTGTATCCGCGATCCGAGAGTCGGATGCCGTTGGTGTTGAGATAGATCCAGGCGCGATCATTCTTCCAAACAAGATGGATGACGACGCTGGAGCGATCGGGTCCCGAATCTGGACGAGCGCCGGTCTTTGCCTTGATCCGATCGACGATCGTGTCCTTGAGTTTGAGGTTGGGGTACATCGTGTTGTCCACGCTGTGGTGTTCGATGTTGGAGGTGATCGTGAAGTATGAGTCGTTCTCGATCAGATCTTCCCACGGAAACGCACCAGCGTTCTTCGCGAGCGCTTCAAGCGAGGGGCAGCGGAATCGTATCAAGAGCCAGAAGGTGTGATTCGCGGTGCGGAGGTTGAGGTTCAGACGCATGCAGTCCTCGAGTGTGGCACCGATGTGAACGGCGACATGGTCTTCATCTTGGATCTCGTATCCGAGCGATTGGACCTCTTGCTTGAGATACGGCGTGATATGCTCGGCGCAGGTGATCCGAGTGAGCCGTTTTTTGAGTGGGTCGATCGAGGTCATAGCTCCAACTGTAGTGGGGTAGTCCGTCTGGATTGCTGGGTCACGGCGAGTTGAATCGAAGAATCCACACAGATTCCGTACGCTGAGGGAGTCCTTATGGAACAATTACGGATATCAGGATTCAGAGAAATGAAAAAAGTGCTCGATTTACGGGTTTCTATGCTGATATGATGGTTCCTTGCCGTATTCGACTCGATCTCTGTGTGAAGGATTCCACGATGTCATTCCCGAAACAGTTTACATGGGGCGTTGCCTCCGCCGCCTACCAGATTGAGGGGGCGACATCTGCGGATGGTCGTGGCCCAAGCATCTGGGACGACTTCTGCAACACTCCTGGGAAAGTGTTTGATGGTCACACAGGCGAGATCGCTTGCGACAGCTACAACAGATACCAAGAAGACATCGACCTCATCTCTGATCTTGGAGCGGGTGGGTATCGATTCTCGATCTCGTGGTCACGCTTGTTCCCTGACGGCACTGGAGAACCCAACGAAGCGGGGTTCGCATATTACGACAAGCTGATCGATGGATTGCTCGCGAAAGGCATCGAGCCTTGGGTAACGCTCTATCACTGGGATCTCCCATCAGCGCTGTACAAACAAGGCGGATGGCTGAATCCCGAATCTCCAGAGTGGTTCGCGCGATACACCAAAGCGGTGGTGGAGCGCTACTCCGATCGCGTGACGCACTGGTTTACACTCAATGAGCCTCAGATCTTCCTTGGTCTTGGAATGAACGAGGGAACACATGCGCCTGGTGATCAACTGAGTCGAAAGGAAGTGCTGCTCGCGACGCATAACGCGCTGCTGGCGCACGGGCGATCGGTCCAGGTCATCCGCGAGTATGCGAAGAAAGCACCAGTGGTGGGGTTCGCGCCTGTCGGGTGTCTGCACACGCCTGCGACAGAGTCTGCTGAAGATATCGAAGCGGCACGACAGGCTACCTTCGGGATTGATCCGAAGGGGTGGACATACAACTACAGCTGGTACTGTGACCCAGTCATGCTTGGTCATTATCCAGAGGTTGGGTTGGAGTTGTATGGAAAGGATGTTCCGAATTGGAGCGAGCGCGATCTGGAGATCATGCATCAGCCTTTGGACATGTTTGGTGTGAACATCTACAGCGCTGGAATCGTCAGAGCGGGCGCTGATGGGAATCCCGAACTGCTCAAATCTGAGCGCGGCTATCCCACAACGATGTTCCGATGGACGATTAATCCATCGTCACTCTATTGGGGACCCAAGTTCTTGCAAGAGCGCTACAAACTCCCTGTCGTCATCACAGAGAACGGTCTCGCGTCAATGGACTGGGAGCACCTGGACGGGAAGGTGCACGATGAGGGCCGGATCGATTTCTTGACTCGATACCTCGCTCAGCTGCGCCGAGCATGCAACGACGGAGTCGATGTGCGAGGGTACTTTCAGTGGTCGATCCTCGACAACTTCGAGTGGGCCGAGGGATACGCGCTGCGATTCGGATTGGTGTACATGGATTACCAGCAGATGCGTCGGATCCCGAAGGAGTCGTACTTCTGGTACTCAAAAATTATCGAATCCAACGGCGGAACAATCCCTGCGGATTTGGCCCAAAATCCCGTAACAGTCCCATAAGCGGATCTGGCGGCTAAAAAAGTCTCACATATCGCGGGTTTTGGGGTTGGAAGATATCGGGAATCTGATACACTGATGTAACAGTTACGTCATTCGTGATGCGTCTTTGTTTGTAAATGTTCCAAAGTAGCGCATCTTGATAAGAAATGAACCACAATCCAAGATCGAAGGAGATCTCCATCATGCGCCGCTCACTTATCACCACCGCTGTCCTCGGTATGGCTGCATTCAGTGCAAACGCTCAGAATCTTTTGTCCAACGGAAGCTTTGAAACCCCAGGTCCAGGATTCATCGTCTTTGAAGATTGGCAACACTTCAACAATGTCTTTGCGGATGAGTCCGTCGAGCAGACTCCACAAGACGGCATGACATCCGGCAAGATGTTCGGATTCGGAAATGGAATGCAGAACGATCATGGCATGTTCCAAATCGTTGATGGTCTCACTGAGGGTGAAGAATACACACTCAGCGGGTATGTCCTGAATCCATCCAACGATCAGCTTGGATCGGAGAATGTCATCATCGCACAGCTCAACTTCCTGAACTCAGGTGGTGCTGTGCTTGAGACTGTTGAGGTCGAAGTGATCGATCCAGACACTGGCCCATTGGATCAGTGGGTGCTCGGCGAAGTCAGCGGCATCGCTCCTACTGGCACGACACAAGCAAGCGTGTACTTGCTCCACATTCAACTCGGTGATAAGGCAGGCTTCCCGAACCAAGACGGCGGAGCTTCGTTCTGGGATAACTTCATGCTCATCGAAGGCGGAGGAACTAAATGCAACAATCCTGTTGATCTCAACGGCGATGGCACGCTGAACTTCCTCGATGTATCGCTGTTCCTCCAGCTCTACGGCAACGGCTGTTAAAGCAGAGAACATTCTACAAATCTACGATTCCCTCCGTAGAACGGGCTTCGGCCCGTTTCTTTATGCGCGCACAGAACTCAGTCGCAATCAGTTCTTCAAGAGAGATTGCTTTATCCCTTGACCGCGCCGCTGGTCAGTCCGGAGATGAACTGTTTCTGGAGCACGAGGAACAGCACGGCGACTGGTGCGACGGAGACAACGGTCGCCGCCATGAGTAAGCCGTAATCTGTGCGGTACACCCCGCGGAGTTGTGAGATTGCGACAGAGAGGGGTTGCTTGGACGAGGTCTGCAACACGATCTGCGGAGAGATGAAGTTGTTCCACATGCCGAGGAAAGTGATGAGCAGGAATGCGCCGATCATCGGACGGATCAGTGGGAGCACGATCACCATAAAGATCCCGGCTTCGGAGCATCCGTCAATCCGCGCCGCTTCGATGAGCTCGTCTGGAACAGACTGCTGGACCGCTTGTCGGAACAAGAACACACCGAACGCAGGAGCGAAGGTTGGGAGGAGCAATCCCCACACCGAATCGAGCAGTCCGAGATGGAAAAGGAGCTCGTAGCTGGGTGCGATGAGGAGTGTTGGTGGGACGATCAATGATCCAAGCACGACAAGAGTCATAAAGGCGCGTCCACGGAACTTGGATTTTGCGAGCACATATCCTGTCGCGGCGCAGATGAAAGTCGCAAACACGGCACTCGTTGATGCATAGAAGACCGAGTTGATCGCGGCGCGTCCGAATCCCATCTCCATGAGTGCGGTGTAGTTGCTGAGGGTGAGTGATTCCCACGAGATGCCTAGGAATCCATCCCCTGGAGGGAAGAACATGCCGCTGAAGAAGTCTTCGCGCGACTTAAGTGATGCGACGAGTAGCCACGCGTACGGCAGCAGCACAACAATCGCGAGCACAATCAGTACGAAGTGTGTGATGGATCGCGACAGTTTGGAGGGTCTAGCGACACTCATCGCGAAGCCTCCTCTTTGCGTACCATTCGGATCTGGATCAACGCGAGCAAAATAAGCATGAGCGCCAGCGCCCAACCCACTGCACTTGCGTATCCGAGATCACCGAGTTCAAAGCCGTTTTGATACAGGTACATGACAATGGTCAGTCCCTTGTTGTTTGGTCCGCCGTTGCCGTTTAGGAGGATGTAGGGGAGTTCGAAGAGTTGGAGCGATCCGATCATCGAGAGCAGTACAACAAAAGTCGCGACTGGACGCACAGAGGGGATGATGACATGCCGGAGTTTGCTCAGTGGACCGGCGCCATCGATCTCTGCGGCTTCGAGCAGCGAGTTGTTGACATTCTGGAGTGCCGCGAGGAAGTAGATCATGTTGAATCCGACATACAACCAGAGCGAGATCAGGATGAGCGTGGACATGATGTACTCTTGGAGCCAATCGATCTCGAGCAGCGCCGCGTCTTGCATCATCCACGCGAGTGTGCGATTGACCAGTCCCGCTCGTTTCTCAAACGCGAGCGCTCCGAGCACAGCGACGAACGCGAGTCCCATGAGCTGAGGGCTGAAGAATATCAAGCGATAGATCGATCTTCCCTTGAGCCGACGCGAGTTGAGCACAAGCGCGAGACCAAACGCGAGTGGGAGCTGTATGAAGAGGGATCCGAGCGAGTAGATCAGTGTGTTTTTAATCGCGGTCCAGAAGACGGGGTCCTCGATCAGTAGCTCGAAGTTTTTGGTCCCGACGAAGAGGCGCGTGTCCGGGCCGTAGGTCTGGTTGAGCGCGAGGAACGCGGACTGGATGAGCGGATAGACCATAAAGAACGCAAAGAGCAAGATGAACGGTGTCAAAGCTGCCCAAGCGAATACGGTCTTGTTGGTGCTGAGCCGATTCATCATTTCGATTCGACTCCGGTGAAGGCGTTCCGCGACATCTGACGCTCGATGGCGCCTTGTGCTCGTTCGAGTTGCGAGCGCACTTGCTCAAGGAGTTGGTCATCCGTCCAGTCGGATTGGTTCTTCGTCCATTCCATAACATTGAGCGCCGAATCCCGAATCTCAAGCACGGCGTTGTAGTTGTACGGCGATGAAGAACGGATCGGGATATCCGGCGCCAGTTCGATGAACATCAATCCCTTCTGCTGATTCATAAAGAACGGATCGGGCTCGGCGTACACCGGATCATCCCACAGCGATCGGATCGGAGAGATGATGTCGACCATCCGGTACAGTTCCCGCGCAATTTCAGGCGCGGTATAGAGCTCGACTGCTGTTTCCCAGGATTGTCCGAATGCTTGGGTGGTCTTTGGAATTCCAAGCATGGTTCCGCCTCGCACGCTGGTGCGTCGTCCTCCTTCAGTGAACGCCGGGAGCGGCATGACCTTCATCTTCCCGGCAATCCCTGGGACATGCATCTTCCAGATCGAGCACATCCAGTCGGGACAGAGGTACGCGATCGCGTCGCCATCGACGCGTGACTTATGTCCCGCAGCGGTGAACTCGTCGATATCCGTTCCGAGTGGATTGGGGCCGGCGCACCACGAGATGATCTCGGCGAGTAGTTGTGCGTTGGTTTCCGTATTGATTGTTGGGATGCCTTGGGTGTCGAAGAGTTGAGCACCGCCTTGGAGCATCAGGAGTTCAATGTTGTCTTGCTGGGTGATCCACATCGAGAGGGGATAGTGATCGGGACGGCCATCACTGTCCTTGTCCGTCATCATCGGTTTGAGCAGTTCAAAGAACTTGTCCCAAGTCGTTGCTTGTGTCAGATCAATTCCCGCGGATTCGGTCAGATCCGCGCGATACGCGAGCATGACTGGGTGCACATCGTGGGGTAAGCCGTAGGTCCGGCCGTTGACGCTCCACGGACTGAGCGATGGGGCGTTGATCTGGTCGTACAGTCCTTCCGCTTTGAGTCGATCCGTCAGATCATGGAATCCGATCGCTTCTTGTGGGCCTTGAAAGAACTGACCAATGTACGCACGCTCGATTTCAATCAGATCAGCGGTGGGGAGTCCACCCAAGAATCCACTCATGGTTCTGTTCTTGATCGCCTCCCTGCTCAGCAGTGAGAGATCGATCGGTTTCTCGTCGCCTTCAGTTCTGTCTTGAAGTTCCTCGATCATCGGCGCGTACATCGCGCGATGTTCAGGGGAGAAAACCCACATCTGGAGGTTCTCACTCGGGCGATCAGATTTGGTGAGCAAGATCAGTCCGCTGATTGCAAAGAGGGTGACGATGATCCACACGCCGAGCGAGAGGTGTTTGAGTGAGAGCAGTGCGAGTGAGCAAGCGTGTCTCATGCGTGAGCTTGGGTCCATGCGTGAGCCAAGAGCTCGTTGTGGTGTTATCGAATGAGATCACCATTGCGATCGATGCGGATCGGTTTTTCATTCGCGTAGGAAGTGGTCTCGAGGACTTCAAAGTCCGTCGGACGGACCTCGCGGTATTGTTCAGCGAGGATCGATTCACTGGCGCGAGTGATCCAGCGTGCCGCTTCGATGCCGAGCGAGACCGCGTCTTGACATACCGCTGTGTAGCGAGGGTAAGTCTGGAATCGGGTGACCGAGTCATCGAACCCAACGATCGAGAGATCACGCGGAACCTTGATCCCAAGGCGCAGGCATTTATGCAGTGCACCGATCGTGGACATTGGGTTGGTGAAATAGACCGCTGTGGGTGGGTTCTCGAGTTCGAGGAGTTTGGTGAGCATGATCTCGCCGCCTGCCGTGTTTGCTTCAGCGCGGACGATAAGCGAGTCGTCTATCTCAATCCCGGCACCTTTAAGTGCCGCGAGGTATCCGTCCAAACGATCCTGATGGTCTGTGTCCATCATGTTGTGGATCGCGAGACCGATGCGTTTGTGTCCCAGACCAAGCAGGTACTCCACGGCTTTGCGTGAGGTGTCGCTCGAGATTGAGTCGATGTAGTTGACCTGAGGATTGTCCGAACGATCAGCGACGAGCAGGACTGGGAAGTTTTCCGCAGCGATCTTCTCGACGAGTGATTCATCACCGAGCGAACGCAAGAGAATCGCGCGAACACCTTTACGATGGAAGAACTGGGTGTAGCTCTCATCGTTGTGCTTATCACGCGCGGCGCTGATGAATGTGAGATCGTGCTTCTTCTCGTAGACACCTCGAAGGATGCCGGAGAGAAGGGCTGCTTCAAAGTCGCCCATGTCGGATTTGACTGGGTC
>WUAJ01000180.1 GCA_009827215.1 Phycisphaeraceae bacterium | reverse complement strand
CTGCCCACGATGGCACGCGTCGGACTCGCGATCGTGTTTGTGGGGTTGTTGTCGAGTGTTTCGACGCCGACGATCAATCCTGAAGCAAGCGTCGGGGATCGGATCGGCGAGCTCTCATCGGGATCGACGACGCTTCTGATCATTTCCGCGGCGATCTTCATCATCGCGGCGCTCACAGACGCGCTGGATGGTCATCTCGCGCGTAAGTGGAATGCGATCACGAAGTTCGGACGGATCATGGATCCGTTCGCGGACAAGCTGCTGGTGCTTGGAGGGTTCGTGATCCTCGCGGGCCCAAACTTTGCAAGTCCATTGATTTCAGGTGGTTCGATGCAGCTTTCTGCCGTCGCCGGCTGGATGGTTGTTGCGATGATCGCTCGCGAGCTGCTCGTCACCTCGATCCGGGGGGTCTACGAGGGCGAGGGCGTCGAGTTCCCAGCAGGCGCGATGGGTAAAGCGAAGATGGTGCTCCAGTCAATCACGATCCCGATCATCTTGTTGTTGATCGCGCTTGGGAATCCTGGACCTGAGTCCGGCGAGCGCACGATCATCGTCATCTTGGTCTGGGCGACAGTGGTCGTCACGCTGTTATCGGGACTGCCTTACATTGGACGGGCTCTGCAGCACACGATCGACGAGAATGCTCGGATGCTGGAAGTAATGCGTGGGAAGAAGGCTCGGAAGCCTACCAAGTCAACTACGACTCCAGGCGCGAAGGCTCGTCCAAAGTCCAACAAGGGCGGACAGGGCAAGAAGCGTCGCTAAGCCGAATCAAGAAAGGTGTTTATGAACACGATCTCCCCCACTGCTGAGCGGTTTTTAACGACCTTTGGTCTTGGTCACCTGAAGCCGGCGTCTGGGACTTGGGGGTCACTCCCGCCTGTGGTGGTTGGCGGGTTGGTGATGCTGATCGGGGCTTCAAATCCAGCGACGAGAAGCGTTTACGATGTGCTGATGATCTTATGCTTTGTCGTGTTTAGCTGGGCGTGTGTCGCGTGGGGAACGGATGCTGAGGCGCGATGGAAGAAGGATCCGGGTCAGGTCGTCGCGGACGAGACGGCGGGGCAGGCGGTGACGCTGTTGATGATTCCTGGTGCGATGTTTGAGACAACCCAATCAACGATCCTTGTTCTTATCGGAGCATTTTTGCTCTTTCGTGCGTTTGATATTCTGAAGCCTTGGCCTGCCGGGGCGATGCAGGGGATTCGCGGGGGTTGGGGGATCCTGCTCGATGACTGGATCGCGGGGTTGATGGCGGGGATCGTGATCTGGATCGTGTATTTGGCGATGTAAGCGGCGGGTTTTTTGATTGCTTCAATTTGCTGTTTAGACTACACTTATGTTCGCACAACCCTTGAATCTGAAGACGCCGGGTGGGCTGGTCAGTCTTGAGAGTAATCTGATGTTGGCCCCGATTGCGGGGTGGTGCGAGCTTGCGTGGCGCGTTGGCGTGCGTGAGCTGAACGCAATCGGAGGCCGATCGGTGGGCGGGGTGGGACTCGCATGCACAGATTTGTTGAATCCGCAGGGGTTGCTCTGCGATGAGGGCGCGGCTCGCGATCTGGCGCGGACGAACGATCTGGATCAACCGATCGGGATGCAGCTCTACGGCGCGGATCCCAAGCATCTAGCGGAGGGGGCGCGATGGTGCGCCGAGCACGGGGCACATGTCGTGGATATCAACATGGGGTGTCCGGTCGACAAGATCTGCAAACGCAACGGCGGGTCGAAGCTGATGTGCGATCTTCCCAGCACCTATGAGATCTTTGAAGCGGTGCGCGAGGCGCTCCCTGATTCGATTCCGCTGACGGCGAAGATGCGGTTGGGGTGGGATCAGGATGCGCATGAAACGGGCGTCGCGGCGGAACTTGCGGTGGGTCTGTGTCAACGCGGCGCGGCATGCATCACAGTACACGGCAGGACAACGGAGCAGAAGTTCAGGGGTTCGTGCGATCACGATGGGATCAAACGCGTCGTAGATGCTGTGCGCGATGCAACGGGCGCGTACGACGGGACGATGGAGGGCGGGGTGCCGGTGCAGGGGAACGGGGATATCAAGAACGCGGTGGATGTGGTGGTCATGCGCCGCAACACGGGGTGCGCCGGCGTGATGATCGGGCGCGGGTCGTTCGGGAATCCGTGGGTGTTCCGTCAGGCGTGGGGATTGCAGAAGCAGATCGACCAGCTCGGGATCGATGTGCACAATGACGACGCGATCGCGCGGGTTGACTTGGGTGAATTGAATCCGAGCGAGGACGAGAAGCTCGACTTTGTGCGGGATTATTTTTTGCGCATGGTTGAGTATCGCGACGAGAAGCACGCGATGCATGTGATCCGTCAGAAGATCAGCTGGTTGGGGCGGACGATCAACGATGGGCACTGCCGGGCGCTCAAGGATGGGGTGCGATTGTCGAAGTCTCCTGAGGATGTGCTCGCGGCGATCGAGGCTTGGCGATCAGGCATCCGCGCACTGGAGCGTGCGTGATGCGCTCCGGCGTGAGACATGCGGGCACATTTGGGGCGGCATCACTCTCGAAAGCGGATCATGGATCAGCAACTCAAGGAAATATAGTCATTGCGATTTTACGCCCCCACTCGCTTGGAACGCCTGTTTTTGTTGATGAACTGGGATTGGCTTGGACGCGCGGTCTGTTTCCATTAGAATGGTCCTCATATTAGGAGGACACTCGCGTGTTGCATTCAATGACTCGATTGGTTTCTGGATTCGTTGTGTCTCTTGCAGCGACGCATGCTGTTGCGCAGCCTGACCTTGTTTGTGGTGAGATCACTAGCGCTACTACATTTGGGACAAATGGCGCTGGATTGGTCGCGTATTCGTTTGGGACGACGATCTGCAACGAGGGGGATCAGGCGGCTTCTTGGATACCGAGCACCAATGAGCACCCTCTGATTTCACAGACGCTGTACAAACTCAAGGACCATCGACTCTCTCAGATCGGGATCGGGTTTGTTCGGCACACGACTATCCCATTACAAGGCAACGCGTGCTCGCTTGGGTGCCTGCCTGGGAGTGTGTTTGAGCTTGGCGCGGGGTGCTCTGATGTAAGCAGCAGCGCGATCAACGGGACGCAAGCGATGATGGGGCCTCGGACTGAAGTGAACGCGCTAACGGGTCATTATCCGTACCCGTTCACATCGATCAATCAGACTGGTGATGCTGTGTACAAACGCTTGCAGGTCGAACTCGCGGATGTGAGTGATCCCGATGCGTTGTACTTTGTTGAAACTCAGATAGTTGGGATCGAGGAGAGCGGATTCGATGCTGTGGTCAACAACTGCGCTTATCGTCAAGTTACGTTCACTACCGGCTCAGCGACGGCAACACTTGTCGGCCCGACTTACAGCGGTCCTGCGATATATGCATGGAGGGATCACGGGAACGGGATTGGGGTTCCGGATGAAGACGTGATGATCAACTGGATCGAACTGCCAGATGCTCAGGAGTATGTGTTTGTTGGATCGAAAGCGACCGAGCTCGGGCTGAACCATTGGCTTTATGAGTATGGCATCTACAACATGAATGGGAATCGAGGTGTCGGCGGTTTCTTTGTGAACTTGTGCGACGGGAAGTCACAACTCATCGAAACACAGTTTCAATCACCTTCATATCACGACGATGTCGATGGGCAGATACTCAACCAGTCATGGGATGTGAATCACGATCCGACCTCAACAGTGTATTGGACAGTTGAAGACTACGAGCAAGATCCGTATGCGAATGCAATCCGTTGGGGAACGATGTATTCATTCGCGTTCGAGGTTCAGAATCAACTAGGTCCGAGCGAAGGCGAGTTTGCCGGTATTGCACTCTATGGTCCGGGTGAAGTTTCAGTTGTTCCGCAGTACGGTGTTCAGTCTTGGTCTCCTCCACATTGCGATACTTTCTGCCGACCTGACTTTGCTGGGAACCCGGACGGTAGTCCCGATGGGCAGTTGAATTTTTCGGATCTGAGTGCGTTTTTGCAGTTGTATGCATCAGAGAACCCAGCGGCAGATTTCACCTTTGATGGTGTGTTCAACTTCCTTGATTTGAGCGCGTATCTGCAGGCATATGCGGCGGGTTGCCCCTGAATCAGACTGACATTGGGTGTTCAGTTGGATTCGTTTTGAGGAACCTGGGGCGGTTTTGGGCGAATAGTGGGCATGAATGGGCACATTCGTGCCGAGGGGTTGTCTGGTGTGGACGACCTCAAAGACTCGCATCTTGGATATATCTGGAGATCTCGTTATGAGCCGGACTGCTTCGCTTTCGTTGGTACTTGCATTGTCGACTGGGAGCGCGATCGCGCATGTGGGTCCGAAGGACATCGGCGCCAATGACGGGATGACCAGCGTGCATGGCTGCTTTGGGGATGAGCACGGCAATCTGTACGGCGGGATCTTCCAAGTCCCGATGGATGACGAGGTGCGTGAGTTCATCGATGCGATGAATGTTGCGAACCAAGGACTCGATGACAATCGCGTCGATCTGGTCTTTGTTGGCGATGGGTACACGGCTGGGGAGATGGCGCAGTTCCACACGGATGTCAACGGGATTGTGGATTCGCTTTACCAATATGAGCCGTTCACGAGTTACCAGAACTACTTCCGCGTGACGGCTGTTGAAGTCGTGTCGAATGAATCAGGCGTGGACAACGATCCGAATCAGGGTGTGAGCCGGGACACAGCACTGGACATGCAGTACTGGTGCAGCGGTATCGAGCGGCTGTTGTGCGTAAATGTCGGCAAGGCGTATACGGCTGCAGCATCGGCGGATGACATTGATCAGGTTATTGCGATCGCGAACTCAAGCAAATACGGCGGCGCTGGGTATCCGGGCAATAACCTCGGGACTGCTGCGGGTCAGAACGGCGCGGCGGCGGATATCGCGATCCACGAGCTTGGACACTCACTTGGTGATCTCGCGGACGAGTATACCTATGGAGGTCCGACGACATACAACGGTCCAGAGCTGGGACCTGTGGATGTTTCAATT
>WUAJ01000179.1 GCA_009827215.1 Phycisphaeraceae bacterium | reverse complement strand
CAGGACGAGCGATCAACCCGATCTTCTCCTCCGAACCCCCGGCTCCACGAGCAACAATCGTCGGACGCATGGAGCAAGACTCCGATCAGATCACGATGAACCAAGCGCAGCCGAGCAAGATCGTGCAGATCGATCGCAGCGAGTACTGCCAGCAAGTCGCGACCTCGGTGTTGCTGCGATTCAATCATCGCATCACCGATGACGAGATCATCTTCATGCGCAACCCAAGAGTCTCCGGAAGCGCGATCCAACAGTTCTCCAGAGCGTTCGGCTACGCGATCGAAACAGGACTCTCCGAAGAGATCCCCGAAGCGAACCGATCATCGAGACCCTGATCAAGCATCCGCTTGTGAATCAGATCGAGAACCTGATCCAGAACCATCGTTTCCCTCAGGGCCGGATCGAACACCCGATCCAGAGTCTGATGCTGAGCCCTCGTCGCGCCCAATCGACGAGACCGCGTCTCCCATCAGCGCCCATTGCGTGCGAGCCGAGTTGCTGTCCCAGTGCGCCCCACACTCGGGACAGCGCGGCTCCTCGCAGATCGACGACATGTCGTAGCCGCACTGCGTGCACAGCATCCCGTCGAGCTGCTCCGCGTGCTTCTTGAGACGAAGGTAGCGATAGATCAAAAACGGATAGCACAGCAACCACAACCAGATCGGGATGAACAGCATCACGCCCAGCGAGATGGGAAACCCCGATTGAAGATCAAAGATCCCCACAAGCACCGATCCCACGATCGCGATCCCCATCCAGAAAAAGAACCATCGACGAGGGACAGGCGCCAACCGATCCGCGATCGGAGGCAGATTCAAGCTCCTGGTAAACCAGTGCCCTCGAAGATAGTGATAACCCCGCGTCAGCATGCTCGATCATCCCGCTTTCCGCGCCTCGATCTGCTCACGGATCTCACCGCTCCGCTGCTCGTCAAGGTCGTACCCAAGCATCACGATGATTGCAATGAGCGTCCCGAGCATCGGGAGTCCGGAGTACGCGAGCCGCAGTCCGGTCATCGCTTCAGTCGTCTGCGACGAGGCGCCTGGATCGAATCCAACCACATCCATGATGACCCCACCAAGCAGTCCCGCGATCGCGAATCCGAACTTGACCATCCACCAGTAGACCGCGCCGAACACACCCTCGCGTCGTTCACCCGTGTTCAGTTCATCGAGGTCGCACACATCCGCCGTCATCGACATCATGATCGTGAACAACCCACCGATCCCGAACGCGAACAAAGGCAGCGGGATAAACATCAACTCAGGTCTCCCAGGAACAAAGCAGAACCAGAACCCCGCGTACCCAAGCATCGAGACTCCCTGCGAGATGATGAATGCCATCTTCTTCCCGAGTTTCTGCGACATCAGCGTCACCAGCGGGATCACAAGGAAACAAGTCGCGAGCGCACTCGCTACCCCAAACCAGGTCGGCCAAGTAGCTGAACCATCCGGACCAGTCACCCCACCAAACATGTAGTGCACGATGATGAAGAACGACATCCCCGCAACCGTGTTGAACGCGTTGAACACAAAGAAGGTCGCGATACAAATCCGCACGAACGGCTTGTTCTTCAGCGACTGCGCAAACCCCTTCGCAACGAGCGACAAGTTCTCACGCAGCGCCCCAAGCGACAGATCCTTGAGTTTGCTCTCATCGACCGGCTGCGTCTTACAGAAGATCGCCGGGACCATCCCCATCAGCATGCATCCAACACCAACCCAGATCGCGAGATTCTTCGCCCCCGATGCCGGTCCTTCCGGATACATCTCCGTGTCATAAATAAACACCCAGAACCAAGGCACGATCACCCACGCCCACTGACCGATCCACTGCGAGACCGCCATGAGCCGAGTGCGTTCATGGAAGTCCTCGCACATCTCATACCCCATCGCGACATACGGCGTCGCAAAGATCGTGAGTCCGAGATAGAACACGAACGCCATAAGCAAGAAGTAGGTGAAGTTGTACATCTCGCTATTCTCAGGATCGAGCTGCCACATAAAGATGTACGCGACCCCTGCGATGATCGACCCAATAAAGATGTACGGCCGACGACGCCCCCAACGCGAACGCGTGTTGTCCGACACGAACCCCATGATCGGATCAGTCAGCGCATCGGACAGACGAGGGAGGAAGAACAAGATCCCCCAGAGCAGCGGACTCATACCAAGCCCCTGCACCAGCACAACCATGAAGATCCCCAGCGCCGCCGGGAACATCTGATTCCCAAGCATCCCCATCCCAAACGCGATCTTCTGGATCAGCGGGACCTGGTTCCCAGTTCGATGTTCAGATACATGCTCAGCAGAGCTTCCTGTAGATTTGGTAGACGCGTCAAAGTCGGACATCGTGTTCTCCTTGAGCGACCAGTGTAGTGCAGACCTGAATCTGTTGCACAGCGTCTCTTAAACCCCCTCAGCGCGATAGATTAAGCGAGTTCTCCTTGCTTGCACCCCAATCCGCGTTAGAATCCCGCTCATTCGTTCATTTGTACAGAGAACAAGAGAGAGAACCCCACCATGTCGATCCGTCAATTCACCGCCGCCGCGATCATCGCGGCTTCGTCCATCGTCGCAACCACTACACACGCTCAGCCCATCAACGATTCCTTCGTCTACCAAGGAACACTCAACGACAACGGCGCGCCCGCCAACGGCCTCTACGACATCTCCTTCTTCATCTACGACGCCGAGGTCGGTGGGGGAGTCCCAGCAGATGGATTCACAACCGTCTTCAATGTCCAGGTCATCGACGGCTTGTTCTCCTGCGAGGTTGACTTCGGAGTCTCCGGACAGCTCTTTGACATCAACCAAACCCATTGGCTCGAGCTCCGCGTATCAGAAGCGGGACAACCCGGAACCACCATCCTCGCGCCGCGTCAGAAGCTCGTCCCCGCAACACTCGCCAACTACGCCCTTCGCGCCGGACACGCAGAATCCGCAAACTACGCCGAGGACTCAGGAACAACCCTCAACGACGCGTACCGCAACGAGAACACGATCCTCTTCCAAGACACCTTCGGCCCCCTCAACCTCGTCGCAACCCCTGCCCAGTCCCCAGTCATCAACATGCGCACAAACCTCGGTGATGATCGCATCAGCATGGGTTTCGGGGAATTCTCAGGATCCTCATACTTCCACCTCTATGGGAACAACGACACCCGAGTCCTCTACGCCGAAAGAGACGCCTCAGTCGGAGGGGGAGGATTTGTGTCAGTAACCAGAAACGATAACGGAGCGACCGGCATATTCCTCGATGGGAACTACTTCGGAACAGAGTCCCCACGAATTGCTATGTTCGGAACCGCAGGCACCATCCTCCTCGAACCCGGTCAAGTTGACAACGAGAGTGTCGTCCTCCCAAGCAACGCAATTAGCAGCACCGAACTCCTCAACGAGACCGGCGCTGCCGAATCCGCCACGGGTGTAGAAACCGCACTTACCGATGACTCCAGCACCGTCGACACCATCAACTCCGTCACGATCAATGCGCCGACAAGCGGATTCGTCCTTGTCCTCGCAAGCGCGGAGTTCTCCATCAACCACGACGGCACATTTACACCAACTTTCAATGTGGGAGTCTCTGATGCCCCAAACTCATTCGAGTTTAACACCGATCTCGAATTCCGACTCGACCCCGACCTCCCCGCAGGGCAGTACGATTTCCCATACTCCGGACACGCACTCTTCCCCGTCTCCCAAGGGGCGAATACCTTTTATTTCAACGCAAGTGACAACTCCACCGGAGGAGCCACCGCCAGTGTCTTCGACCGACAACTCTCCGCGATCTACATCCCAACCTCCTACGGCGCTCTCGCACTCAACGCAGAACCCAACATCCCGGATGAGTACACCCAGTCCGTTCCACCAATGAACCACTACGACATCCTCGCAGAGCAGAACGCCGCCCTCCAAGCCGACAACGAACGCCAGCAACGCGAGCTCGACGAGATGCGCGAAATGATGGAAGAAATTAAACGCGAGATGCAACGCGAGCAACAGCTCCAATCCCGCGACTGATCGACCAAACAACCAAGCAGACCAAGCACACAGGAACTCATCATCCCCCCACAGGGATGATGAGTGCCTTGGTGCGCCAAATGCAAGTTGTGTGACCCCTCAGTAGAAGATTCGTCTTGTGGAAGCTCACCGCTTCTGTTACAGTCGAGGTCCGGAAAATGCCCCAATATAGCCAGAGAGAGGCCCATCATGTCCATCCGCATCGCAATCGGCGCACTCGTCGCATCCATCGTGACCACACTCAGTCCGGCGCAATACTACTACATCCCCTTCATCGTCCCGTCGAATCCCGCCGCTGATCTCACAGGAACCGGTCTCAAGTTCACAGTCGGAGACGGCTCCATCTTCGTCGGCGCGACCGGTTCCAGTTTCAAGGGCGTTGACGCCGGAGTCTACGAGTTCAATCGGAACACCTACCAGTTCATCAAAGCCTTCAATCCACCTTCACAACCCCAGACCGGCGGCTTCGGATTCCATATCGAGTATCTCAATGGTGATCTCTTTGCCTCTGCACCTTTCGCAGTCAGCCCAGGTTTAAGCGAGGGCGTAGTCTACCGAATCAACGCAAGCACCACAGCGGTCCAGTACACCTATTACGAGCCTGGTTTATTCGCAAACTTCGGATTCAACTTCGAAGCGAACGGCGCCATCACTGTGGTCGGTGCATACGACGACGACAAGCTCTATGTTTACAGCGCTCTCAACGAAAATCTCCTCCTGACCTTCGAACCCGATCCCATGACCCTCGACACAGACTACGGCTACGGCGTCGAGCTCAACACAAGCTACCTCGCCGTCTCAGCACCCAACAGATTCTTTCTCGATCGCGAGGGATCGGTCTATGTCTACGACTACGTCACCGGCGCACTTCTGCACCGACTCACCTCGCCGATCGACGATCCCGATGTCGGAGCAGCAGAGTTCGGTCGATACATCGAACTCGTCGGAGACAAGCTCCTCGTCGGCTACACCAAAGA
>WUAJ01000178.1 GCA_009827215.1 Phycisphaeraceae bacterium | reverse complement strand
CGCCCCCGCCACTCCCAGGGATGGAAGACGAACCCGATCAAGGTTTGGGGGGGCCGAACATCTGCGTCGTCGGAGACCCCGACCAAGCGATCTACGGCTGGCGCGGCGCCGACATCACCAACATCCTCGACTTCGAAGAGAACTTCCCCGGCGCCAAGGTCATCATGCTCGGAGAAAACTTCCGATCAACCGACCCCATCCTCAAAGCCGCCGACACGCTCATCAAGCACAACACCAAACGCAAAGACAAACCCCTCTTCACCTCCAAACCCGGCGGCGAGCCCATCACCGTCGTCACCACCAACGACGAACGCCATGAAGCCGAGCTCGTCGCCGACTGGTTCCGACAGCTCAACGAAGACCACAACATCGCCTGGAAAGACATGGCCGTCTTCTACCGCACCAACGCCCTCTCCCGCGTCCTCGAAGACGCGATGCGCCAGTCCTCCATCCCGTACCGAATCGCAAGAGGCACCGCGTTCTTCGAGCGCGAAGAAATCAAAAACGCAATCGCCTACCTCCGCGTCGTCGCCAACCCATCCGACCCCGTCTCGCTCCTGCGTGTCGTCAATACCCCGACCAGAGGTATCGGCAAGACCACCCTCGACACGATCCAAGGCGCATGCGCCCGAGCCGGGATTTCGCTCTGGGAAGGACTCAACCGCGCCCAGGAACTCGGACTCAACGACCGCGCCCTCAACGCGATCAAAAAATTCACAGAGATGGTCAACGACTGGACCGGAGAAGGCTCATTCATGGGGGCGTCCGTCTCCACCTCCCTCGCCGACCTCGTTGAGCGCATCATCACCGAGTCCACCCTCGAAGCCCACTACACCAAACAAGCCAAAGCGTCCGGCGCCGAGTCCGACGAGGAACGCCTCGACAACCTCAACGAGCTCATCACCTCCGCACGCGATTTCGAGCGTGAGTACGACCCCGCCGACGACCCCGCATCATTCACCGACACCGAGCAAGCGCAAGCCGGGAATGTCGGGACCGTCCCGCCGCTCCTCGCCCTCGTCCGCGCGTACCTCGAATCCATCGCCCTCATCGCCGACGCCGACGCTGTGGACAACGAATCGGGCGCCGTCACCCTCATGACCCTCCATGCGAGCAAGGGACTCGAGTTCCCCGCCGTCGCAATGATCGCCCTCGAAGAAGGCACCCTCCCCCACTCCCGCGCCCATGAATCCATCGCCGAGCTCGAAGAAGAACGAAGACTCGCCTTTGTCGGGCTCACCCGCTCGATGAAACACCTCCACATCACTTCCGCCGCAAGAAGAACCGTCCGAGGCATCACCGAACGCACCATCAAATCCCGCTTCCTCGAAGAGATCGGCTCCGACAACATCATCTTCTCCGACCAGGCTGACTCCGATTTTGTGGGGGACATGGGTGAGTACGACGACGCGTTCACCTCCAAACCCTCCAACCGCTTCCGCGCTGGATCGTTCGCCCAGTTCAAACCAGACCATCAAGCAATCAACGACGCGCGAGAAAAACGCCTCGCCAATGTCCAGCCGCGTGTCACCCCGAGCCGCAAAGCCCCGCCGCGCCCGAGCATCAACCCCGCCGCGTCGCGATCGTCATCAGGCGCCGACACCAACCAGTTCCCCGTCGGATGCACCGTCTCCCACCCCCAGTTTGGCGAAGGCGTGGTCATGAAAACCACCCCAGGCCAGAACGCCCGCGTCATCATCGAGTTCAAAGCCGTCGGACGAAAGACCCTCGTCCTCGAATACGCACGCCTCAAACGAATCCGTTAATCACGCCGGCCGGATCCCGCGATGCAGCTGCATCACCCGCTCGCTCTCATCGCGCCGAACCTGATCCAGCACATGCCGCGGAATCCGCCATGACCCCTCATCCGCCGTCACGCTCGCGCAGTGCTCATTCAAGCATCTATACATGAACTTAAACGCATCGCGAGGCTGCTGCATCGCCCCCAGCGCCTCGACCACATCACCCCGCGTCACATCCTCGGTAAACAAATCCACCAGCGCCAACGGCGGCGATGTCGCCGGACGACAAACCGCCAATCGAGCATTGCACAGGTCATACAGCATCGCCCCCGTCCACGCGAGCCGCTCGATCATGTTCTGCTTGTCCAGCCGCGCCTCCTGAAAGAACGCGCTCGACTCCTTGAAGAGCGCATGCCGAAGCTCGATCGGGAGCAGCATCTTCAAGCCCACCCCATCAAGCTGCAAGAACTTGTTGTTCATCATCGGCCAGATCAGACTGCGCATCCGATCCGTATCCCCATTGATCAGCGTCGGTTCATCCACGCGATCGATCACGACCATGATCCCCGTAAACCCAAACTCCGCGATTACCCGCCGAAGGCGCGCAAACATCGCGTACCGCTGCTCGTCGCTGTCCGTTGTCGGAAGCTCACCCGACCCCAGCACACTCCCAGGCATCCGCCGCAGCGAACCCAAGAACCCGCTCGCCGGACGCGGGACCATCCGCAGCTGCCGATGCACCTTGCTCGCGATCCGATTAATCACCAGCCGATCCAGCACCAGCGCCTTCCCAAGCAGCAACAACCACAACAGCAGCAGCACACCCGACCCGATCTGCGCCGCGCCAAAGAGAATCCCGCTCGGATCCCACCCCGAATAGAACTGCAACCACCCAAACAACCCCACCGCAGGCATCCACCCCAACCACATCCCGATGACCGTCAGCGCCCCGTGCCCCCCGCCAGGCATCTTCAAGAGCTGCCGCAGCCTTGCCGTCCGCGCCCCGCTCGGATCGTTCGTGTCATACACCGACTGCAACAACAACAAATCTCTTCGAATCAGCGCCGGCATCTTCCGCACCCGCTTCCCAGCACCCTCGCCAAGATTCGCCGCCGGAGGGTCCGTCGGACCCGGAAGCACCGCGTTGAGCACCCGACCCACCCCGATCGAGATCATCGCGTCCATGTGATCCACCAGACGCACACCCGAGAACGGATTGTCCTTCTTCCCCCCACGCTCCACATAGTGATCCAGCATCGCGTTCAGATCGTCATACGGAATCATGAACACCTTGTTGTCAGGGAAGTCCTCGTTGTGTCTCCCGATGCGCCCAGCGATTTGCAAACGGATCGCCGTCTTCCCCGCGCCTTTCTCCCCAAACACGATCGAAGTCGAGGGCTGATGCAGCTCCCCCAGAATCTTCTCAAAGTCCGAGTGCGTGCTCGACGTCCCCTGCCGCGTCAGCTCCACCTCCCCAGGCGCCGGCTCACTCCGCACAGGACGCGTCACACTGCTCGATATCCCCATCCGCGCAAAGATCGAATCATGCCGCGCCTCCTCCCCGCGGAAAGGATTCTCAACAATCGACCAATGCTCGAAGAACTGGGAAAGATTCATACACGATCATATCGGCGTTTTTTCGCCAATCTGACCATCAACTTGCCGTCTGCAGCCCAATCAGTGAGCCACGCGATGCCCAAGCATCGGTGAAACCTCCGCGAGAATCCGATCAAGCGTCTCCTGATCCTTCGCCTCAGCGTTGAGTCGCAGCAGTGGCTCCGTGTTGGACATACGGATATTCATCCACCAGCCCTCATCCTCGAAGCAATCGACCGTGATCCCGTCAAGCTCATCGATCTCGCACTTCTCCGCGTAGAACTCCATGACCGACTCGATCGCTTCCTGCGACTCCTCGTTCTCGAAGTTGATTTCTCCGGACTGCTTGTACCGCGCCATCGGCTTGATCAGCTCGCTCATCTTTTTATCGCTGTTCGCGAGCACCGAGAGGAAGGTACACATCGCGATCGCGCCGCTGTCCGCGTTGAAGTTCTTGCGGAAGTAGAAGTGCCCCGAAAGCTCACCGCCAAAGATCGCCTTGTTCTCCGCGAGCAGCGCCTTCATAAACACATGCCCCACGCGACCACGCAACGGCTTCCCGCCGTGCTTAACGATCTCTTCCTCAACCGCCTTGGTCGAGCGCAGGTCGTACACGATCGAAGCACCGGGTTCCTGCTCCAGGAAGAACGAAGCCAGCAGCGCCGTCATCTGATCGCAAGGCACAATCTGCCCCTTCTCATCGACCGCGACACACCGATCCGCATCCCCATCAAAGCACAGACCCAGATCCGCGCCCTGCTCGATCACCGCCGCCTGAAGCTGCTCAAGATTCGATGCCACCAATGGATTGGGCTCGTGCGCCATCTCACCCGACTCAATATCAAAGTTCATCTCGATGATCTCGAGCCCCTCGACATTCTCGCCGTTCTTCCCGAAGACCTTCGGACACATCATCCCAGCCATACCGTTGGAAGCATCGACCACAATCTTCATCGGATTGTCCGCACTGTGCTCACCCAGATCGAGGAACTTGAGCACATGCTTCGAGTAAGGCCCCCACAGATCCCGCTCCTCAACAATCGCGCTTGGATTCGGCTCCGCGTTCTTATCCACCATCGCCGCGTACTTGCGAACCAGATCCAATCCAGTCTGCTCACCAACCGGCTTCGCCTTGCGCTTGGAAATCTTGAACCCGTTGTACTGCGGAGGATTATGCGAAGCGGTAATAACCACACCGCCCGAAGCATCCAGGTAGTTAATCGCAAAGTACATCATGGGAGTATCAATCAACCCCAGATCGATCACGCTCGCGTCATAGCATGTCAGCCCACGCACCAGCTCTTCTCTGAGAGTTGGCGAGGACTTGCGCATATCGCGACCGATGATCACATTGCGCATCATCGGAGTCGACTCGCCATCGTTCTCCGCATCCTCGAGCAAGAACCGAGCCGACCCACACCCGATCTGCCAACCCATCCGATCCGTCAGCAGATCCGGATAAGTCCCACGAATGTCATACGCCTTAAAAACCCGTCCGAGCATCGGTCAATCTCCGCAATCCACGCCCCATCGCGTGAACCCAGACGATAGGTGAGGAGCCCCCATTTGCCAACCTCGCTCAGACCCCACAATCCCCCACCCCACATCAAATCAAGGCAGATACAGACTCGGGACCAGATACTCCCAGTCAGGATGCCCATGACTCCGAACCTCGTCCGCCGTCTGAGGCACATAAAAATCCTCACTCAGATCCCGCCCGTTATGC
>WUAJ01000177.1 GCA_009827215.1 Phycisphaeraceae bacterium | reverse complement strand
GTTCCCAGTCGGCTCTCGCATCAAGGGTGAAGTGGTCAACATCATGTCTTACGGTGCATTCATCCGCTTGGATGAGGGCATTGAAGGTCTGGTCCACATCTCCGAGATGTCGTGGACTCGCCGCGTGAATCATCCGAGCGAGATCGTCAATCCAGGCGACGAGGTCGAAGTCGTTGTCCTTGAGATCGACAAGAACAAGCAAGAGATCTCGCTCGGCATGAAGCAGGTCGAGGTCAATCCTTGGGAACTCGTTTCCGAGAAGTACCCTCCAGGCACCATCGTCACTGGCGCGATCCGCAACCTCGCGAACTACGGCGCGTTTGTTGAGATCGAACCCGGCATCGACGGCTTGCTCCACATCTCCGACATGTCGTGGACCAAGAAGGTCACGCATCCAAACGAGCTGTACTCGAAGAACGACGAGGTCCAGTGTGTGGTCCTCGAAGTCGATCGTGACAAACAACGCATCTCGCTCGGCATCAAGCAGCTCACTGAAGATCCATGGCTCGATGCGATCCCAAGTGCGTACCAGCCTGGCATGGTCGTCAAGGGCAAGGTCACCAAGATCACCAACTTCGGTGTATTCGTAGAGCTCGAAGACGATCTCGAAGGTCTGCTCCACATCTCCGAGCTCGCTGATCACAAGATCGAGAACCCGCAGGATGTCGTCGCGATCGATGAAGAACTGGAAGTCAAGATCCTTCGCGTGGACATCGACGATCGCAAGATCGGCTTGTCACTCAAGCGTGCACAGTGGGGCGACTCCGGCGATCTCGGAGACGCTGGTGGCGACTCCAACGACGGCGGAGGCATGGGCGGCTTCGGAGGCTCACCAGCACCATCGCGAGGTGGTATGGACGATCACGGCTCCATGGGTACCGACAAGATCTCGCTCTGAAGCAGCATGAACGCTGGATCAGTGCACGATTGAAGTGCTCACAACCAAAACTTGCACACCCCGGCCAGCGATGGACCGGGGTGTTTTTATAGAGTTCCCAGCGGGAGTGATGATGTCGTGCAACCTGATAAGATTGGTCACGGATACACAGTGAACTTTGAAGTGATCTGTGAACTGATGCTTGGTCCCCAATCGAGCATCAAAGAACGCCGAGTGCGAAGAAACACTCGGCGTGGACGATCACTTGAGATTTAGCACAGTGCAACAAAGCACAGGAGGCTGAGGATGGCGACCCGCTTGCGAAGGTCATTGACTGCGAAGATAAGCTCAAAGCTGTTCATGGTGAAATCCTTTTTTCAGTTGTCTGATCAAAGAGTACCCCAACTCTCTGCGCGTGCAAGCACAATGCAAGTAAGTGAAGCAACTTCGAGTTGCTCTGTGCAACTTTCATTTCTCGGACTCGCACCATCGTTCGGGTTGGGTAATCTAGGGAACTTTCTGCGCGTTCGACTCCTTCTCGGCGTGCTTGCGATCTCAGTTCTCGGACTGACGAATGCATACGCGCAGCAGCTGGACATCAATGAATCGATGCGTGTTTACCGGACGATTGACAGCTGGGTACGCGACTTGAGTGTCCCGGATGAACTGGGTGAGCCCATCCCCGCACTCTGCGTCGCGAGTGTCACGCTGCGCCTTGATGGTCAGGTCATCGGGAGAGGGCAGATTGTCCACGCGACACCAAATGAGATGACCGTCGCACAAGCAACGCGCAGCGCGATCGCGCAAGCGAACCAGTGGGTCCGTAACCGTGCGGATGTTGAGCCGAGTGAAGAAGTCTGGGAATCCATTGCTTCACGGATGACACTCAGCGTTGAGCTTGCACAAGACCTTGTCCCAATGAGTGAAGATTCGCTCGCGCAGTACGGTTTGGGTTTGTCTCAAGGTGTCCATGCGCTCGCGATGCGTCTTGGTGAGCGTGCCGAGATTGTGACTGCTGATGAGATGTTCACGCTTGGGATCGGGATGGATCGTGCCGCGTATTCCATGGCGACTGAACTTTCTGGAGACGGCGCCATGTCACTCGCGTCGATCGGAGAGCTGCTCTCTCGTGGATACGAGTTCGCTCGCTGCGAACCGATCTGGATCGCGCAGTCTGCAGAGGGTCGTGGGGGGGTGTTCATTGATCGTGGAGGACGAGTGATCGAGGAGTCCGCGATCGGACTCAAGTCCATCCGATCCATGGCGGATCAGCTCGCATCGTTCCTCGTCGCACAACGCTGGCCCGGCAGCGAAGCGTACGGGATGGTCGGATCGCGCGATGTGATCAGTGGACGATCGAATCCCGAAGTCGCGCCAATCTATGAACAAGCACTCGTAGCGTACGCGCTTATGAAGTACGCCGATGACATGGGTGATCCGACCAAGCTCGCCGCGCGCGAATTTGCGATGGACCTGCTCAGCGCGATCGCGGAGGTTCAGCCCGGAGAGCCCGCGCCTTGGGACGATCAGATCGGGAGTGCCGCGTGCATGCTCGCGTTCACAGAGTACGGATTCGGATTGCGGCCCGATACATTCGCGGAGCTTGAAAGACGCTGTACCGAAACGCTCAACAAGACCTACACGCCGATCGATGGATTCGCATCGACGCTCCCTCCCGCGGCTCAGGGACTCGTGGCACACGCCTTAGTCAAGATCAACCACGAGCACGCCGAGCATGCGATCCGAGCCGTGTTCCGTGACACACAACCCGGCGAGTTGGTGGCGCAGATGCCTTTCCTCGGATGGGCCGAGCTCGAACTTGCGAAAGGTAAGGAACAAGTCCCTGCATCCGAAGCACTCAATCAGATGGGTGCATTCGTTTGGGGGCATCAACTTGGCAAAGCCGACCTCGACTGGCGCGATCGGGACTACATCGGATCCGTCGTGTTCACCAAAGGCACCAATCGACTGCCCGGGAGCGAGAACATCCGTCCCATCGCGTTCCTGTGCTCGATGCTCGGAGATCCAAGACTCACCCAAGGCACCATCGCAGACTTCGAGGTCGCAAGCGAGATCGGACGCGTCGCGGCTTCGATGCGCTTCGTCAATCAACTCATGGTCGACGACACGAGCAGCTTTCTGAGCAGAGCACCACAGAGGAGTATCGGTGGAGTGCGCCAGTCCCTGACGGATTGGACTGCGAGCCCCGTCTCTTCAGCTTTGGCGCTGCTCGCGGCACTAGAGTTTGAGGATTCAGTCCGCGCGATCGGTGCTCGACAGGTTCCTGATCCGGAGCCTTGAAGGAAGACGGTTGGATTGCTGTAAGATGCTTGTTTTCAAGGGCTTTGAGGGATCGATTTTGAGAGGATTTTGAGGGGTTCGCAGGGACCAAAATTCGTGGTGCGCCTATCATAGATGTCCCCGAAATTCGGTGATTTCCAGTGCGATCAATCGTGCAGAGAGATCATCAAAAACGCCGCGTCTGTGTCGTTGGGGACCCCACTGGGAGACCCCGATCAATGAGCGACGAGCACGAGAACACACACCCGAACGATGAAAATCAGCAGCCCGAATCCGCTCCCATCGGAGGCGGTGCTGTGCTTGATCTGGATATCGAGCGTGAACTCCAAGACTCCTATCTGACCTATGCGATGAGCACGATCATGGATCGGGCGCTCCCTGACGTGCGTGATGGTCTCAAACCATCGCAGCGCCGCATCCTCGTCGCGATGAATGACCTCAATCTGCGCCCGAACAAGAAGCACCTCAAGTGTGCAAAAATCTGTGGCGATACCTCAGGCAACTACCACCCGCACGGCGAGTCGGTCATCTATCCAACGATGGTCGGCATGGCGCAGAAGTGGAAGATGAACACACCGATGGTTCAGCCGCAGGGGAACTTTGGTTCCATCGACGGCGATCCTCCCGCGGCGATGCGATACACCGAAGCGCGCATGACGCACGCTTCGATGGACATGATGCAGGATCTCAAGCTGTCCACGGTGGACTTCGCTCCAAACTACGACGATCGACTCATGGAGCCGACCGTGCTGCCGGGCAAGTTCCCGAACCTGCTCGTCAACGGCGGGATGGGCATCGCGGTGGGTATGGCAACCAGTCTCCCGCCGCATAACCCAACCGAAATCCTTGACGCGATCATCCGCTTGGTGAACAAGCCGGAGATCGACCTGCTCGAACTCATGACCGACGAGGTCGACGATGACGGCAATGTCGTCCGCCGAGGCGTGCAAGGTCCCGACTTCCCGACCGCAGGCCGAATCCTCGGACGCAAGGGCATCATGGACGCGTATACCTCTGGGCGCGGCCGCGTCACCGTCCGAGGCAATGTCCATGTTGAGGAAATGCGTCCGGGTCGCGATCAGTTGGTGATCGATCAGATCCCGTACTCACTCGTCCAGAACACGCTCGTCGAGAAGATCGTCGAAGCGGTCAAGGACGAACGCATGGTGGACATCGCGGATGTCCGCAACGAGTCTGGACGCAACGCGCAGACGCGCATCGTGATCGAGCTCAAGAAGGGCGCGGATCCCGCTGTCGTCGAGAACCAGCTCTACCAGAACACACCGCTCCAGCAGACCTTCAGCATCATCAACATCGCGCTGGTCAATCGTCAGCCGAGAACGATGGGGCTCAAGCAGATGATGGAGTGCTATGTCGATCACCGAGTCGAGGTGATCACGCGGCGCACGCAGCACCTGCTCCGTGAAGCGAAGAAACGCGCGCATGTGCTTGAGGGCATGATCTACGCCGTCGTAGATATCGATGAGATTATCCAGCTCATCAAATCTTCCAAGACGCGCGACGAAGCGATCAACAAGCTCATGGAGCGCCGTTACACGATCCCATCGGATCATCCCGCTGCGGCACAGATCCCGCAACGACTCATGGCGATGGTCCGTGAAGCGGACAACCACGGCGGAACCGCTTTGACACGCGTCCAAGCGGAAACCATTGGTGCGATGCGCCTCATTCAGCTCGTTGGTTTGGAAATCGAGCGATTGGTCAAGGAGTACACCGAACTCGTCGTCGAGATCGAAGGCTATGAAGCAATCCTCGCGGATCATCGCAAGATCCTCGACATCATCGTCGAGGATTGCGAAGAGATGAAGTCCAAGTACGGGCGTGACCGCTTGACCTCGATCGAGGACGCGGCTGGTGATATCGACATCGCGGCACTCATCCAAGAACAGGACATGGCTGTGACGATCTCACATCAGGGTTATGTCAAACGAGTTCC
>WUAJ01000176.1 GCA_009827215.1 Phycisphaeraceae bacterium | reverse complement strand
CCATCGTCACGATGTGACGATCCATGTACTGGTTAACATAGTCAATCATGGTCGCAAGCGAGGTCGTCTTACCCGATCCAGTCGGACCGGTCACGAGGAAGAGACCACGCGGGCGACGGATCAGATCCTTACACATATCCGGCAAACCGATCTGGTCGAAGGTCAAGAGGCGGTTCGGGATCTGACGGAGAACGATCGCTATATCGCCGCGTTGACGGAAGACGGAAACTCGGAAACGCGCGGCCTCGCCGTATGCGAATCCAAAGTCGGTGCCGCCTTCTTCCTGGAGTTCCTGCTGATTCCGCTCGGGCGTGATGGACTTCATTAGCGAAACCATGTCATCGGACTCAAGAACCTTGGTCTCAAGGTTTCGGAGTCCGCCATGGAGGCGGATGGTTGGCTGACGCCCCACGGTGAGGTGGAGGTCAGAGCCGCCGGTTTTGACCACTGTGTCGAGCAGGCGGTCGATCTGGACTGTGGACATTGATCAGTCTCCTCTGAAATACTGGATCGGTAATGACTGTGGTTAGTGGCCTTCGGATTGGCTGACGCGCGCGATCTCTTCCGGAGTGGTGACTCCTTTAAGAACTTTGAGACGCCCGTCTTCGACGAGCTCTTTCATCCCTGACTTGATCGCGGCTACTCGGATCTCTGATGCTTGGGCCTTCTTGAAAGCAAGATCTCGGATCTCTGCGTTCATGAGCATCATTTCGAAGATCGCCTTTCGACCCTTGAAACCGCTTGGGATGTCGTTGGTCGGTACAGGCTTGTACACCTTACCTATCGCGTCTTCCATCTTGAGTCCGATGAGATTCAGGTACTTCGGATCAAGATCAGCTTCTTCAGCGAGGGTCTTGGTGTTTGCGAGCACACGGACGAGTCGCTGAGCCATGACCGCTTGGATTGAGGACGCGACTAGGAATGGCTTAATTCCCATGTCGATCAAACGCGTCATCGCACTCGGCGCATCGTTCGTGTGGAGGGTCGAGAAGACGAGGTGACCGGTGAGTGCTGCCTGAATCGCGATTTCACCGACCTCACGATCACGAATTTCACCAACGAGGATGACATTGGGTGCTTGACGGAGCATCGAACGCAGCACGCTCGGGAATGTGAATCCGATGTCTTCGCGGATCTGACACTGGTTAATCCCGTCGAAGTTGTATTCGACTGGGTCTTCAGCCGTGATGATTTTCTTGTCTGGACGGTTGAGCACATCGAGCGCTGAGTAGAGCGTCGTGGTTTTACCAGAACCTGTTGGTCCAGTCACGAGGAAGATGCCGTTGGGTCGCTTGATAACTCGGTTGAATGTTTCGAGGTTTTCAGGCTCGAATCCGAGGTTCTCAAGACCAATCCGGACCGCATCGGGACGGAGAATACGGAGCACGACTGATTCGCCGTGGTATGCCGGACATGCCGAGACACGGAAATCAATCGGCACTTCATCGACATGGATTTTGATGCGACCGTCCTGCGGGATGCGTTTCTCGGAGATATTCATCCCAGCCATGAGTTTCAGTCTTGAGAGGACCGCGTTCTGCATGCGCTTGGGGAGGTTGTCGCGTTCTGAACACACGCCGTCAACTCGATAGCGGAGACGAACTCGGTCTCCCATCGGTTCAACATGGATGTCAGAGGTCCGCATGCGGACCGCTTCATCAAGCACGCGATTCACCAGTTTGACGACAGGGGAATCTTCGGAAGACACATCGATCGACTTATCCATAGAACGGTCGACTGAGCGATCAATCGAGCGGTCGATCGAGTCGGTGACCAACGACTCTTTGGGCATCCCGGCACTCTCGGATGCTTCTTCGCCTGCAATGACTTCTCTGAGCTGCGCTTTGGTTGCGAGGAGAGGTTCGATCTCGCAGTTGAGTACAAATCGGAGGTTGTCGAGGACTTCTAGATCGAGTGGATCGTGGATGGCAACTCGCATCTTGCCACCGGACTTCCCCATCCCGAGTACAAGGTGCTTCTTCATGACGCTCTTGTCAATCGCGTCCTTATCGATCAACTTGGCGATTTTCTCATTTGAGAGATCGACATACTTGATGCCGTGTTGAGCAGCGAGTGCTTTGAGCACTTGGTGATCTGATACGAGTCCGAGTTCGACGAGTGCTTCGCCGATGCGTGTGCTGTCTTCTTGGGCTTTCTTGAGTCCTTCGTTGACTTGGTTGTCATCGATGACACCTTGAGCAACGAGGATTTCACCAAGTTTCTTTCGACTTCTTGCCATGGATAGAAGGATCCCTTTGGGTCGGTCATACCTGACCTGGTTTATGCGAGCGTCACTATAGCGTCGCATGCCGCGTTGCTGTTATAAAAAACGGGATCAATCCTGCTTGAGACCGGCTCGATCCCCCACTTTTCGACGACGGATCGCCTTGAAGGTTCTACGATGTGTATCCATAACAGTTCCATAATGTATGAACTGAGTCACTGACAACCGAAGGACCCTCCCTTGGCACGACTGCTTATCAGCGCTGGACCCACATACGAACCGATTGACGCGGTTCGATTCATCGGCAATCGTTCCTCCGGAAAGGTGGGCTCCTCGCTTGCTGATTATGCCGCGGCTGAGGGATGGGAGGTTCGCCTCCTGCTCGGACCAAACGCTCAAGTCCCGACTGATGCAGGGGTTGAGGTTATCCACTTCGGATCTGCACAGGATCTCGAAAATGCACTCTCTGAACATCTGAGCTGGTGTGACTGCTTGATCATGGCTGCGGCTGTCGCAGACTATCGACCCAAGCCGTGCGAAGTGGACTGCGATGGGAAACGACGACGAACTGGTGGGGACTTGAGTATCCAACTCGAATCGACCCCTGATCTGCTCGCCGGATGCTCAAAGATCGCTCGGGAAGACCAGTTGCTTGTAGGCTTTGCCCTCGAACCAGCTGAAGAGTTAGAAGCCTCAGCTTTGAGGAAGCTCGCAAAGAAAGACATTGACTTCATTGTCGCGAACCCTCTGGAAACGATGGACTCCGACACGATCGAAGCTCGTCTCATCGGGAATCCTGAGCATGGTTTCGATACTGATCTCTCCACTGAAGGATGCATTACCAAAGATGGATTTGCCGAATGGCTTATCCAGAATCTGACTGATCTGGTCGAAGAACGACGCGGACAGCACACGACTCGGGAGACTTCGTCCAATGGCGCCATATGAATCTCGTTCTGGATCTGATCGTGGTCGGCCCCCGTTCAACAATGACCGCGGGGGGGGGCGCGGAGGTCCCCCACGCGGCGGGCGACCAATGGGTAGACCAAGCGGACGACCAAGCGGCAGTCCCTTTGGTCGACCAGATCTTCGTAGTGCTCCCAAAGCACCTAAGCCTCCAAAAGCGGACATTGTGTTCCGAGATGATTGGGTTTGTGTTCTGAACAAACCTGCAGGACTCCCCATCCGAGGGGAGTCGCACGAAACACTGCGTGAGTCGGCATGGGAACTTGGGTTTGTCCGCAAACTGAAAATGCGTCCAGCTCATGAAATAGACACACTTGCATCTGGAGGTGTGCTTCTCGTCAAAACACGGGGAGAGGTTGATTCTCCTCGCGAGATGACACGGCCTGAAACGAACTATCTTTGTGTTGTTGAAGGCGAGTACGACGAAGAAGTCGTCAAATCGGGGTCATCCATCAATGGGGCTGTTGAGGGTTCAAAGAGCAGCGGCGCGAATCCGGTGACCCACTTCCGAGTGCTGGAAACCGGTGCTGGTCTTTCATTGCTGCAGGTGCGTGCACGCCCTGATTTGCAGGGTCAGATCCGTCAACATCTTGCTCAATCGGGGCACCCCATCCTCGGCGATACGGACTTTGGATCGACACGCGATGATCTCAAACGATTGGCGATGCATGCCTTTGAAATTCGCTATGAGGATCCAGAGACTGAGAAGATCGCTCGTGTGCGTGTACCTGCTCCCCACTCGTTCTGGAGCGTCATTGGAGCTGAACCCGCGGTCGGGATGTCGGCTGAAGCGGAAGAGATCGCATCCAACCCTGATCAGGAGGGCTGGGACAAGGTCGCTGGTTGGTATGACAATCTGCTTTCGGTGCGTGGTTCGGATCATCACGAGGATCTGATCCTTCCGGGTGTCGCTCGGCTCGTGAACCTCCAACCAAGCGAACGACTGCTTGATGTCGCGTGCGGACAAGGGCTTGTCGCTCGGCATCTGATCGCACAACAGCCCGACGCTACAGGTGTTGGGATTGATGCATCTCCCGAGTTGATTGAACGAGCGACAGGGCAATCACCCGAATCGATCTCGTATGTTGTTGGAGATGCGCGTACGCTCGGAGAGGCTGAGCTTGGTGATCAGGAGTATGACGCAGCGGTGTGTGTGCTTGCGTTGATGAACATTGATCAGCTCGATGAAGTCTTCGCAGGAGTGTCGTCTAGATTAAAAGTCGGCGGTCGATTTGTTGCTGTGATTCTTCACCCAGCGTTTCGGAATCCAGGCGCTACAGCGTGGGGGTGGATCACTGATGAACGAACAAGGCAACCAGTCCAGTTCCGGCGTGTGGATCAGTACATGAGCGAGCGGACGCAGGAGATCGTCATGAATCCGGGACAGGTGAGCTCTGGTGCTGCCGCGATCAAGACGCATACACACCATCGACCCATGTCAAGCTATATCAGTTCGATGGGGAAGAACGGATTGCTCGTGGACACGATTGAGGAGTGGTCGAGTCAACGAGAGAGTGAGCCTGGACCTCGTGCCAAAGCGGAGAACGCGGCTCGCGAAGAAATCCCGATGTTTATGGCGATCCGTGCCATCCGAACCGAATGAATGTGGACGAAACTGTGCTCGAACCCGATATGGGGTCTAGCCGAGCGATTGGTTGGGGTCTAGAATCCAGTCACCTTGCGGGTGTAGCTCAATGGTAGAGCGTCAGCCTTCCAAGCTGAATGTTGACGGTTCGAGTCCGTTCACCCGCTTTCGACAGCCCAATCGGGCTGTTTTTTATTGCCCACATCTGATACTCGGCGAGGTATGATGGACCACTTGCGGCTTTCTATGTGCTTTCCACATGCAGGGGAATGAAGTGACTGATCTTGCAAGCGAATCTATTCAACTGATCCAAGCGAAGGGGCCATCGAGACTCGACCCTATC